>JAIRUI010000047.1 GCA_031254455.1 Chitinispirillales bacterium
CCTGCTGTTTTTCAAAGAAAATGCTAAACCATTTCAAAGCATTTAACCTTGCTTTCTTTTATATCAATTGGGGGTATGTGTGATGCTTAAATTTTATCATACTTTGTAGAACACCTTCAACTATTTTTTTGTTGCGGATTTAAGGGTACTTATAAACCATCAATTTCTGAAGGTTGTCAATGACGAAGTTCAGATGCGACATAAGATTAATACTGCTTTTTTTATGGTTCTACTCTTATTTTCTCAAAATAAAACAAAACAAAATTCGTTTACAAATGTGCAGCAGTGAGTTTTATTGACCAAAATTAAATGAAATATATAATCAGTTTATTTTTTACCTTAACAATATGTTGTTATATCAGCGCCCAGCATCTTAACGGCACGGTATATGGGAAAAGTTCGGATGGCACGATGACGCTTTCCGGAGCATATATCTTTTGGGAAGGAACGCAGCATGTAACAACGAGCGACGCAGACGGAAATTTTGCCATTGACATCCCGCAAACGGGAAAACGGCTTTTAATAGCGTCGTTTGTTGGCTACCAAAACGACACTATTGAGGTTTCAAATGGCGTTAATAAAGTTGAATTTGAATTAATCGAAGGTTTCTTGCTTGGCGAAGCCGTTGTTTCTTCCCGTCGGCGTGGAAATTTTCAATCAAGGATAACCCCTATTCAAACGGAAGTAATTACTGCTGCGGGGTTACAGAAGATGGCATGTTGCAATTTAGCCGAGAGTTTTGAGAACAGCGCCAGCGTTACGGTTGGTTTTACAGATGCCGTTTCGGGCGCAAAGCAAATACAGATGCTGGGTTTATCGGGCATTTACACACAAATGCTCGACGAAAACATTCCTACACTGCGCGGATTGTCTTCTACTTTCGGTTGGAATTATATTCCCGGTCCATGGTTGGAATCCATACAGGTATCGAAAGGGACTTCGTCGGTAGTCAATGGATATGAATCAACGACGGGGCAGATAAATCTGGAGTATAAGAAACCCGACAATACCGAAACGTTATTTCTAAATCTGTTTGGGGCGGACGACGGACGTATGGAAGCCAACATAACATCGGCTACGAAGGTGAGCGAAAATTTATGGACTGGGCTAATGCTTCACGGTTCGACCGAACCGTCGGAACATGATGCAAATCATGACGGTTTTTTAGATATGCCAAAAACCAAATTGTTCAACATATACAATCGCTGGATTTACAACAATCAGGAAAAAGAGATTTCGTCGCGGTTTGATTTCAAATATTTGTACGATACCCGAGACGGAGGTCAAATTGCTGAAATAGCCAATTATCAAACGCATATTGAAAACAATAATCTTTCACTTTCAAACAAAACTGGTTTTGCATTTGGCAGTAAGGAAGAGCAAAGTATTGGGATTATCAACAGTTTCAAGCGTCACGAAATAAATTCAGTTTACGGAGCAAAGGAGTACAGCGGAGTGCAGAACAGTTATTACAGTAATGTATTAGTTTCGTCGTATATGGTAAACACGTCGCACAAATATACTGTCGGCGGGAGTTTTATGTATGATAAATACGACGAACATTATACCGACCTTTTACCTATACACAATCCTATACCTCATCCTCCATATCCTTTACCCGTTACGCCTATTCCGCTTTTAAGAGAAGAGATAGTTTCTGGCGTCTTTGCTCAATATACATATTCATATCTTGAGAAAATGATTGTCATTATCGGTTTGCGCGGCGACTGGCACAATCGCTACGGATTTCTGTTCACGCCGCGAACAAACATAAAGTACAATTTTACGGATAATATTATTTTTCGTGCGTCGGCGGGTCGCGGATTTCGTTCGCCAAGCGTTATCTGCGAAAATATCGGTTATTTGGCTTCGTCGAGAGAACTTAATGTTGCATCCATTAAAGACCTCACCATTGAAAAGGCTTGGAACTACGGAGCAAACCTCACATTTTACATTCCGATGCCTGACGACAGGACTTTTAGTATTAGTATGGATTATTATCGTACTGATTTCGACAATCAGGCAATTATTGATATGGAATACGACAGGAGCCGAATATATTTTTATAATTTGCACGGCAAGTCGTATGCCAATGCCTGCCAAATTGACGTAAATACAACGCCATTCAAAGGTTTTGATATATACGCCGCCTTCAGACTGAGTGATACAAAAATCACATACAGCGAAAACGGACAAAACATCACGGTAGATAAGCCATTGCTGAACAAATATCGAGGACTTGTCAATTTGTCTTACGCAACAAATTTCGAGAAATGGAAATTTGACATTACGGCTCAATTTAACGGGAAAAGCCGTTTGCCCAGTGACGGATACAATGGCGATAATGAATGGTCGCCTGCATATCTTATGTATTTCGCGCAGATAAGCAAGAAAACAAAGCGTCTTGATGTTTACGCCGGTTGTGAAAATATCTGGAATTATAAACAAAAAGACCCGATTATCGGCGCAGATGACCCTTTTGGTACGAATTTTGATGCGTCGAGAATCTGGGGTCCACTTATGGGCAGAAAATTTTATGTTGGAATTCGTCTGAGAATAGGTGAGATTAAATAAGAGTTAAAAGTTTTTTAGAATTATAAATTTAATAAATTATATCATGAAAGTAGTACGTAGTATTTTAGTAGTAGTAGCGTTTTTGTTTGCCACGAGTATAGTTTCGGCACAGGATAAAAAAGAAAACGCAAAAGAAGAGCAGGTTGTTTTTTTTTTTTTTTTTCACTGCGAAAACTGTGAAAACAGAATCAAGAAAAATATTCCTTTTGAAAAAGGAGTGAAGGACTTGACCACAGATTTGAGCAAGCAATTGGTGACAATCACCTACAAAACCGACAAAACTGACAGTGATAAATTGAAAAAGTCAATTGAAAAACTTGGCTATATTTGCAAAGAAATGAAAGAAAAATAAAAAAAAATTTGGTGTGTTTGAAAAAAATTCATTCCTTTGCAAAAAATTATTTGGCTTGTCCCTTTGTATTTAATTTGCTCAAATACAAATCAAATTTAAAATTTAATAGTTAGTTTCTGTGTTATGAAGAGTGCCATCGTGAAGATACCACTCTTTTTTTTGTTATATAAACGTAAAACATACGTTCTCGCGGCACAATTCCGAAGTACGCAAAAGTCACATTGTGAATGATAAATATTTAACAAAATTACTACAGGGAATCAATACCGCATTTTTCTAAATTCAAATAATCGTTCGGTATATACTGTTGTTTAAAGTGATTATAATTGATATAAAAGAAAGCAAGACTAAACGCCTTCATATGGTTTTCAAACTTCTTGGAAAAACAGCATGTTTTCCTGAACGCCCGTCTGATACGGTGACGCAATCTACAGTTATTAC
>JAIRUI010000048.1 GCA_031254455.1 Chitinispirillales bacterium
TACTCAGGGAAAAGGGGCTGAGTATATGAAAGAAGCGTTGGAATATCTAAAAATATTAGAAGAAGTAGATAAGACCTGTTCTAAAACCTTCCAAGAAGGAGAAAGATATGATATAATATAGATATGGATAACAAAAAAAGAATAGAGAAATTAAAAGAGAGGGAATATCAAGAACTGTTCGGGGTAGCGAAAGGCACATTTGACAAAATGTTAGAGATACTGGGAAGTGCATATAAGGAGTTGCACAAAGATGGCGGTCGCCCACCGCGCCTGAGCGTACTTGATAAATTAGTAATCATGCTGGGATATTACCACGATTACCGTACAATGGCGAACATAGCATTTGATTACGAAGTATCGAAAAGCCGAATAAGCGACGCGGTAAAATGGGTGGAAAACACACTCATAGAAGACGGAGCATTTGCGTTGCCGTCGAAACGGGAACTGATAAAAGCCAATACAGAGATAGTGATAGCGGTAGTGGATGTAAAAGAACAGGAAACGGAGCGTCCTAAAAAAAACAGAAAGAGTCATACTCGGGGAAACAAAAATGTCACACAATAAAAGATTTGGTTGTGATAAACGGTCAAACCAGCGAGATAATCTGTGTGAGCGGGGCGAAAGGTTCGGTACATGACTTTGAGATGTTCAAAGAGAGCGGCATTCATCTGCTTGACGACATTTTGTGCGTCGGAGATAAAGGTTTTCAGGGAATATGCGAATTTCACGCGTTTAGTGTGACGCCGTTCAAGAAGCCGAAAGGCGGCAAACTGACCCCTGAGCGGAAAAAATTCAACAGCAGTTTATCCAAATACAGAATCAGAATCGAGCATGTCAACCGTCGCATCAATTGTTTCAAAATGTTCAAATACTGTTATCGTAACAAACAGAAAAAGCATTTATTTCGTTTTTCCTTAATTTGTGGGCTCTACAACTACGAATTGAGGTTTTAGAACAGGTCTAATATAGATAATTTTTACCGGCAGTTAAAATCCGGTAAAAAAACTTATCCCGAAGGGACTAATCTATTGGAAGCTAAGGAACAGTAAGAAAATAAATTGAACAAATCAGCGTGGAAAAATACGATAATTCCAAGATTCAAAGGGAGGTATTTTATCCAACCTTATCTTTGCGAAATCGTCATCGGAGACTTTTTTAGCGAGTTTGTATTCAGCATCGTCACGAACACAAATAACCTCAAGCCCAGTAGTTGTCGAGGTCGAACCGATTAACTCAACTGCTGTTTGAACGTCAATCAACGGCTTACCTTGCCAGTTTTTGGAAATATAGCAGAACAGTCTATGCTCAACTTTATTCCATTTGGAAGCACCGGTTGGGAAGTGCGATACTTCGAGTTCCAAACCTGTACGGTCGGCAAATTGCTGTAGTTGATACTTCCACATTCGTGCTCTGCAACCGTTGCTTCCGCCACTGTCAGCTGTTATATAGATTTTATTTTGCTCTGGAAACGTGTGCTTACCTACGGTTTCCCACCAACGCGATATACTTTCAACGGCAAATTCACTTGTATCGTGACTAACCCCAACATTAACAAAACCAGTATTGTTGTTGAGATTGTAAACGCCATACGGCGAAATCTTGCCGAGTTCGTCAATAGGGAAATCATGGTCGAGTACCTTTCGAGGTTGCTTTTTAGCCTTTCGAGGTTGCTTTTTAGGTCGGTATTCACTGCCGTTATTTTTGAAGTTTCCGATTTTCTCTTTCTTCTTCGTGTCAACCGAAATCACTGGTACACCTACTTTTATATACTCTGCCGCTCTGCTGTTTATGTGTTCAAACTGTGCGTTTCTGTCAGGGTGGGGTTCGCCTATTTGCAGCATTTTCTGATTTACTTGCTTGCTGTACTCCATTCGTTCAAGCATGACCCCTACCGTCATGTGGCTCACATATATACTGTCTTTTTCTAACTCTCTTTGAATTTTTCTCAGACTTTCCGTTGTATATGACAACACCCTCATTGGGTCGCCATATGTTTTTTCCTCTATTATCTTGCGGATTTTTTCCTCTATGTCTGGGTAATTTTCTTCTGCTGTTTTTCGTCCCCCGCCGCTTCGTCGTATTGATTCCTCGTTTGACGCCTCTTTTTTCAGTTCCCCTATTCCCTTTGTTATTGTTGTGCGTGATACTTTACTTATTTGACTGACTTTGCTTATTCCGCCTCGTCCGTATGACATAGCTTCATTTGCCAGATATAGTCGCTTTTGTCGTTCATCAAGCAACGGTAACATTCGTATTATTCTTTCTTCCATAATATTTTCTCCATTCTTTTTTCTTGAAAATATTATAGCACTTTTTCCCTCTTTGTTCAACTTATTTTCTTACTGTTCCTTAATATTATAGAATAATCCGTATCATCTGTAATACAAATCATTTTTATGTCATCATCTTTCCCAATAAAATCCAATCTTCCAAATGATGTTGACATTGTCAGCTCGTCTAATTTTGATGTTAAAGTTTCATTTTCTCTTGTTATAGAAACATCTACGGGGCAAGCCACTCGTATTACCGTATATGGA
>JAIRUI010000049.1 GCA_031254455.1 Chitinispirillales bacterium
TTCACAAACGGTCAGACAAGGAACCTTGCGGTTATTCTTTTGGCGGAATTTATAAATCCTGCCGGACTTTTAAGAAGCGGCAATTCAATGTGGTCGGAATCCAACAACTCGGGAGAAGGCATACTTCACAAAGCCGGAGAAGGGACTTCTTCGACGATTAAACCGGGGGCGGTCGAAATGTCGAACGTCGATTTGGCGAGCGAATTTACCGATTTGATAACGACCCAAAGAGGTTACCAAGCGAACGCCCGTATTATTTCTACGACGGACAATCTGCTTCAAGAACTCGTCCAATTAGTGAGATAGTTTTAACGTAAATAAAAAAATAATAAGGATGGAAATTTCCATCCTTATTATTTTTTTTATACATTATACGCATACAAAAATTATTTTAATGCAATGATTTTTGAGTCAAGGAGGAGATTTTGATAGTTTTACAACGGCTTAGAGGTCAGGAGTTTGTGATGAACGCCGATTTGATAGAATCAATCGAAGCGACTCCCGACACGCAGATTAAACTTTATAACGGGAAAACGTACGTCGTTAAAAACAGCGTTGCGGACGTAGTGAAAAAAGCGGTCGATTACCGTAAATCGTGCGGCGCGACGCTGCGAGTAGTAAACAGGGACGAACAGTTATGAATATAAACAGTATTTTAGGCCTCGTTTTAATGTGGTTTTTTGTCGTATTGGGGATCAAATTTGAACACCTCAACGCGTTTATAGACATTCCTTCTATCCAGATCGTCGTTATCGGAACTTTAGCGGGTGCTTTCGCCTCGTTTCCTCTGAAAACTTTGGTATCGTTGCCCGGCGTTATAGTTAAGGCGTTTACAAACGACAAAGCCGACATTGTCAAAACGATTAAAATGCTTGTGGAATTTGCCGAAAAAGCCCGTAAAGAGGGCATTTTGGCGTTGGAAGGACCGGCGAATAAAGTAAGCGACGAATTTTTGAAAAAAGGTTTGCAGTTAGCCGTGGACGGCACCGAACCGGATTTGATACGCGATATTCTTGAAACCGACATTTCATGTATAGAAGAAAGACACGCGGCGGGCGCCGCCGTCTTTAGTTATATGGCGTCTTTGGCTCCTTCTATGGGAATGTTGGGAACTTTGATAGGACTTATTATGATGCTTGGGAATTTGAGCGATATCGCCAGCGTAGGACCCAATATGGCGGTCGCTCTTATTACGACGTTTTACGGATCGCTGATGGCGAACTGTTTTTGCACTCCGGTAGCGAATACTCTTGAAAAGAAAAGCGCCGAAGAATCTATGTCCAAAAGCCTCATGGTCGAAGGAATCATGTCGATTCAGGCGGGCGACAACCCTCGTATCGTAGAACAAAAACTCGCCGCATACCTTTCTCCCGTAAGCAGAACTAAAGTAATAAAGGTGCGATAGGGCGGAAATATGGCAAGAGAAAAGAAATGTCCGCCTTGCAAACAGATAGTTCCGGAATTTATGGCTACGTACGGCGATATGGTTACGCTGATTTTATGCTTTTTTGTACTTTTGTTTGCGTTGATGGTACCGGACGCCAAAAAATTTGAATTGGCGGCTTCTTCGTTCCAGTCGGCGTTTAACGGCGTGTTGACGAGTTTGCCGACTATCGCTATTCATCAGGAAGTATTTACCCCGCGGCTTGGCGGAGACGCTCAAAATAAACATATCGCCGCCGACGCCGCAAGAAAAATCAAAGAAGTCGCCGCAAAAGAAAACATGGAGGAAGCGATAAAAGTAAATGTTACCGACACCGGAATAGCGATAAGAATTTCGGACAAAGTAAGTTTTGACGTTGGAAGCGATAGATTAAAACCGGAATTTGTCGCTATCCTGGAAAAAATGATGGCTATAATAAGAGAAACGCCCGGACGTGAAATAAGAGTTGAAGGACATACGGACAACACGCCTATAAATACGGCAAGATTTCCCTCTAACTGGGAATTATCTTCCTCTCGCGCCTTGTCGGTCGTCAAGTATTTATATCAGCGCGGCGAAGACCCCAAGAAATTATCCGCCGTCGGATACGGAGAATTTCGTCCTATCTTTCCAAACGATACCGAAGCACACAAAAGAGAAAACAGACGAATAGAAGTTTATGTAGAATATCTTGAAAAAGTTAATAAGTAATATTTGGCACACAGTTTGAATATATTTATGTTTTAAGGAGTATAATATGCCGGAAGAAGAAAAAAAAGAAGATTTAAAAGAAAAAAAAGATATTGAAAAGCCTAAAGCGAAATCGGCTCCAAACATTATAATAATCATAGTTGCGATTTTAGCTTTTCAGGCGTTGGTGGCGTTTTTGGTCGTTTTAATTACCATTCCCAGAGATAAAGACGCTTTTAAGAAAGAGCTTCAAAATCCCGACGATACGGTAGGTGTCAGCGAAGAGTTGCAAAATGTAAACCTTGACGGAGAAGTTATTTTGCCTACAAAGGCGGATATCGTGGTCAATATTTCCGGAACGAGCGGGGAGCGGTTTCTTAAAGTAAAGATTTTTGTCGCTTATGACGGGAAAAAACCTGAAAACAAAAATATTGAATTGGGTTTGGCAAAAATAGAGACGCAGTTAAGAAGTAAAATTAATGAGTATCTGTCTTCGCTCACATTGAGTCAAGTAAGCGATAGAAACGCGATTGCAAACGTTCGTACGGCGCTGCTTCCCGAGCTGAATTCAATAATTCCTAATAGCGTTGGGAAGTTGTCTAATGTTTATATTGAAGAGTTTATTATTCAATAGATACGAAGAAAAGCGGGGGTAGTTATGAGCAACATTTTATCACAGGAAGAAATTGACGCGCTTCTCACTGCGGTGACGAACGGCGACAATGTTTTCGGATTGGATGCCTCCAAAACGCCTGCCGCCTCAAACGCCGCGTCCGCCGGTCAGGAAGATGTCGAGAACGACCCATGGTTAGACGAAGACGATACTGATAAGATAAACGAAGACAGAATTTTAAACCTTTATGATTTTCGCCGTCCCGACCGTGTTTCAAAAGACCAAATGCGGACCTTGCAAAGTTTGCATGAATCTTACGCCAGACAGTTTTCGACTACGCTTACCAACTATCTGAGAACTTTTGTAGAAATTGAGGTGGTAGCGGTTGACCAATTGACTTATTCTGAATTTATTATGTCTATTTCAAATCCGAGCTGTATTCATTTGTTCAGAATGGAACCCATTGAGGTAACGGCGATATTTGAAATGAATCCGTCTTTGGTGTTTTTTGTAATAGACAGGCTTTTCGGCGGACTTGGAAAATCAAGCGAACACAGCCGTGAATTAACGCCTATAGAACAAAACGTTATAAGGAACATAATTTCTCGCGGACTTGACGATTTGGCGAGCGTGTGGGAACACATGGGCGATTTTTCTCCGAAAATCACCGCTTACGAAACAAACCCTATGTTCGTGCAGATAGCGCCTCCCGGAGAAACGGTGATTTTAATAACTTTTGAGGTGCAATTGCTTAAAAGTTCAGGGCTTATGAGTATTTGCTTTCCTCATGCTATAATAGATAAATTATTCTCGTTTATCACGTCCGAATCATGGATTACGACCCAAGTTCAGACAACCGCCGAAACTCGTAAAATAGTAGAAGAAGAAATTCAGGAGTTGAAAGTTCCGCTTTCGGTAGTGATGGGGCAGACGAAACTTACCGTCCGTGACTTGCTACAACTTGAAAAAGACGATATTTTGTGCCTTGAAAAACACAAAGACGACGATTTAATAGTTCAAATAGGCGGAAAGAGCAAAATGGGTGGAAAAAGCGGAATTGTAGGACGAAAAAAAGCGGTAAAGATAACTAAAATTATTGAACCGGAAGTTCCAGGTGCAAATATAAAATACGACTTAGACGACGATTCGGAAGATTCGGATGACTGGGACAACAAAAAAGGGGATGAAAATGAGTGATTTTATTTCACAGGACGATATTGACGCGCTGTTAGGTGCCGCATTGAACGGAGATCTTTCTTCTCAGAAGACAAGCGTTGTCGATACGGGTAAGTCAAAAGAAATCGTCGAAAGCATTTTGAAATGTTACAAAGAACATGTTAAGTCGGTTGCGAATTTAAATTTAAGCCGTGATGTTTCGCTTGAAGTAGAGAATGTAGATATTGTGGAATATTCTTCAATTATCGCCGAAAAAATTGATGGGGAATACCTTATCGTCGAAGTTCCGTTTTCAGGCGGATGCGAAGGAAGCGTAAGAGTGTTGGCTTCCAAAAAAACTTTTGCGATTATAGCGGATTTGATGGTGATAGGCGACGGGACGGCGCCGTATTCCGATGCGCATAAAGACGCCATTACCGAATTCTTCAGCCAAATTTCAGGCGCGTTTGCGACCGAACTGGGAGGTAAATTCCAGAAATCCGTAAGTGCAGGCGCACCTTCGATTTTGGACAATGTCGGCGGCGACATTTTAGAAAATGATTTTGCGGCTTTCGCTAAAATCACGATTAATGATTTTGATCCTATGGCGATTATAATTTCTCCGGATGAGACGTTTTTGGAAAAATATTCTCCATTGTTAAATCAAGTAAAAAATGAAGAATCGACGGTTTCGCAAACGTCAAACGTTTCTACAGCCGCGATGCAATCTCCGGACAATAATACCGTTGCAAATTCGTTTTCGTCAAGAGCGCCGAAAGTCAATGTCGATATGCTTTTGGATATAGAACTTGAAGTTACAATCGAACTTGGACGGACAGATATAGCGATTAAAAGAGTGCTTGATTTGGCTCCCGGCTCGTTGGTCGAATTGGACAGGCTTGCCGGAGAACCCGTCGAACTGCTTGTAAACAACAAAATCGTAGCCAAAGGCGAAGTCGTTGTCATAGACGAGAATTTTGGAGTGCGAATAATCTCTTTGGTTTCTCCAGAAGAAAGAATCAAAAGTTTGAGGTAGATTCCTTAGAAATTCATCTTTGTCGGAGTTTTAATTCCCATTTTTTGGCTTAATCTTGTCGCTTTTTCTATTTCCATAGCCGCAAGAATTTTTGCTTTCTGTCTGTCGTCGTTCATCGACTTAAAAATATCTACGCATAAATTATCGCTTAAAGTTTCTAAAATCTGCGCCGCTTCTTTCGGTTTCATAGCTTGGTAAAGTTTTGCCAAATCGACCGCTTTCTTTGCATTGTCCTCTTTCGTATCCGAAACCGCTTTTTCGAAACGCACCCGTTCCTTTTCAAGTTTTTCACGTTCCTGCTGTAATTCGATAATCAAAAAGTTGAGCCGCTCCTGCTCTCGGACAAGTTTTTCGCTGTCCGCCATAAGTTTCTCCCGTTCGCTGGCGTTTGCCTCGAACGAATAAGAATTCGCTACAATTAACGAATCGCGCAATTCTGTATTTTTCTGTATTTTTGCGACGGTTTCACTCTCGACCCATCGCGACAAATCGCCTTTGAAAACTAATTTCACGTTTCCTGTCGCCAAAAGCATTATGATAAACATAAGCGGGAAAGAAAGCAAAACAACTACCGCCCCGACTATCATTATATCCTTTGTTTTCATAATTCCTCCTTTATTTTTTCAGTAATTCACCGATAATTCTATTTATTTCTTTCGGATTTGCCTTGCCTTTGCTTGCTTTCATCGCTTGTCCGACAAAGAACGACGTCAATTTGTCGTCGCCGGCTTTAAGTCGTCGTACTTCCGGCTGATTGTCTGCAAAAATTTTCTCCATAATTGTCTGCAATTCATTGCTGTCGCTGACTTGTGCAAGTCCTAATTCTTCGATGAGAATTTGCGGGGGTTTGCCGGATTCTTCAACCGTCGCAAGAATTTTTTTGCCGGCGCTCGCCGAAATTTTGTCGCTTTGCACCAAATTTATTATTTCCCCCAATTTCTCGGCGGTGATTTTCAAATCGCTCAATTTACATTGTTTTTCTTTGAGAATTTTCAAAATGTCGGTTAAAATCCAACCGGAAGCGAGTTTTGCGTTTCCTGAAATTTTTGTGGTTTTTTCGTAGTAATCGGCGATTTCAGGTGTTTCGGTTAAAACCGTAATCGCGTTGTTTTCAAGTTCGTATTGTTCTGAGAAACGTTTCTCTTTCGCTTTCGGGAGTTCGGGAAGCGAATTCTTTTGCTCGTTTATCATATCGTCGTTGACAATCAGCGCCGTTAAATCAGGGTCGGGAAAATAGCGGTAATCGTCGGACGATTCTTTTGTACGCATTGCGATAGTAATGTTTTTGTCCGCATCCCAAAGAAACGTTTGTTGAACGACTTTTCCGCCGCTTTCTATCAATTCGGTTTGACGCATTACTTCATAATCTATCGCCTTTTTCACATTGGAAAAACTATTCATATTTTTAAGTTCCGCCTTTGTGCCCAGTTTCGTTTCGCCGACCGGGCGAATGGACACGTTCGCGTCACAGCGCAAACTTCCCTCTTCCATATTGCAGTCGCAAACGTCAAGATATTGCAGTATTTTTTTGAGCGAAACCAAATATTGATACGCCTCTTCTGAACTTCGCATATCCGGTTCGCTGACTATTTCAATCAACGGCGTTCCGCAGCGGTTTGCGTCAAAAAGCGAGTCGGAGTCTTGATCGTGGATCAATTTTCCGGCATCTTCTTCGAGGTGGATACGAGTGATTTTTACTCGTTTTTCCGCGTTATCGACTGTTATGTCCAAGTATCCGTTTTCACAAATCGGAAGTTCAAACTGTGAAATTTGGTAACCTTTGGGCAAATCCGGGTAAAAATAATTTTTCCTTGCGAAAACGCTTTCTTTGCGAATCGAATGATTTGTCGCCAAACCTGCGCGAATCGCTTTTTTTACGACTTCACGGTTTAAAACCGGCAAAGCGCCGGGTAATCCCAAACATACCGGACAAGAATGCGTATTCGGTTCGTCGCCGAAAGAGGTTTTACATCCGCAAAATATTTTCGTTTTTGTTTTCAGTTGAGCGTGGATTTCCAATCCTATCACGGTTTCAAATTTCATACGTTCTCCTCAAATATACGCAGAAAATAATACATTGTCGATGTAATTCTTGCAAAAATACGAAATATTTCACGTTCTTTATGTATAAGTATAACAAAAATTATTTTGATAGTCTGTAATATTTTAATGGATTTGCCTCTGTTATACTTCGTTAAGGTATTCTACGATTTATCAACGCTTTTATTCTAATCCCAAATCGCTCAGAATCGCTTTTGCCGCCTCTTTCCCGGCGCCCATAGCCAAAATAACCGTAGCCGCGCCGGTTACAATGTCGCCGCCGGCATAAACTTTCGGTTTTGACGTCCGTCCGCCGCCGTCCGTTGCGGTGATTGTTCCGTGTTTGCCAGTTTCAAGATTTTCGGTGGTTTTTGCAATTATCGGATTTGGCGAAGTGCCGATTGCCGCAATAAAGACATCGCATGGAATTACAAATTCGCTGTTTGGAATTTCTTTTGGGCTTCGCCGTCCGCCGCCGTCCGGTTCGCCGAGCTCACACTTTACACATTTTACTCCGTGAACAAAGCCGTCGTCGTCCAAAATAATTTCCTTAGGATCGGTTAAAATATCAAAAATTACGCCTTCTTCCTGCGCGTGATGAATTTCTTCTCTTCGCGCCGGCATCTCGTCAAAACTTCGACGATAAACTATACGGGCTTCATCCGCTCCAAGCCGTAGGGAGACCCTGACAGCATCCATTGCGACGTTGCCGCCGCCCATAACGACCGCCTTTTTACCTTTGATAATCGGCGTATGGCTGTCTTCTTTCCACGCCTGCATTAAATTTACCCGCGTTAAATACTCGTTTGCCGAATAAACTCCGTTAGCGTTTATTCCTTTTATGTTCGGAAACTTTGGAAGTCCTGCGCCGGAGCCGATAAATACCGCAGAAAAACCGTCTTTTTCAAGTAAATCGTCAATTGTCGCAGTTTTCCCGACAACAAAATTCGTCTCAAAACGCACTCCGATTTCCCGCAATTCGTCTATTTCGGACTGAACTACGCCGTTAGGCAAACGAAAATCAGGAATACCGTAAATCAATACGCCGCCAACCTCATGCAATGCTTCAAATACGACCGTTTCAACGCCGTGTTTTGCCAAGTATCCCGCCGCTGTTAATCCCGCCGGTCCCGAGCCGATTACAGCAACTTTTTTGCATGATTTCGGATATACCGGATAGTTTGGCGTATGATGTTTGCGATTCCAATCGGCGACAAACCTTTCCAACGCACCGATTGCGACCGCTTCCCCTTTTATTCCAAGAATACATTTCGCTTCGCATTGCGTTTCCTGCGGACACACTCGTCCGCAAACCGCAGGCAAAGCGTTGGTTTTTTTAATAACCGCAAGCGCGTCTATAAACTCGCCTCGTTTCACCAAACGAATAAAATCGGGAATGTTTATTTCCACCGGACATCCGGCGGCGCATCTGGGTTTTCGACATTCCAAGCATCTTTGCGCTTCTCTGATTGCTTCTTCTTGGGAAAACCCTAATGAAACTTCGTCAAAAGTACGCTTTCTTTCTGCAGCGTCACGGCTTCTCATTTTTATTTTTTGCGGCATATCGCTCATCCTTTTATATTTTATTTGTCTTCGATTTTCCTGATTACTCTGCACGGATTTCCTGCGGCTACAACGCCGTCGGGAATATTTTTTACTACTACGGAACCGCTTCCTATTACTACATTATTTCCGATTTCCACGCCAGGATTTATCACGCTGTTTCCGCCTATCCAGACATCGTCTCCGATTTTCACGGGTTTGCCGAACTCCAATTTTTCAGCGCGCGTTTTGGCGTCTATAGGATGCCCGGCGGTATAAATATTCACCCTGGGGCCCAAAAATACGTTTTTACCGATTTCAACGCGGCAGACATCTAAAATTACGCAGTCGAAATTAGCATAAAAATCGTCGCCTACCGAAATATTATATCCGTAGTCGCAATAAAACGGCGGCTCTACACAGATATTTTCGCCTGTTTTTGCAAATAATTCTTTAAGAATCGAAACGCGTAATTTTTCTTCATCGTATGAACTGCGATTAAATTTCTCGACCAGCTTTCTCATTCGAATTCTGTCGGCTATAAGTTCTTCGCCTTCTAATTTGTACAAATTTCCGGACAGCATTTTTTCTTTTTCCGTCATAAAATTACATCCTCCTTCTTATTGAAATATACTATATTATTTTCATGAAAATCAACATGAAACCGCTTTCACCAATGTTTATGGAGACGACAAAATGAACTATAAGAAAATAGGTAAGATACCAAAATCTCTCATTGACGTTTTTTCAAAATAACGCGATGTCAACATCCGAGAAATGTAATAACACGTTGACAAACGGTATTACATTTTATTATACTTTTTAACAACGAAAGAATATGATTTTCGGACATTAGCACATGAAATAAACCACGTTATTTTAGACGGAGGTGGAGATTTGCGTGACCAAGATACTTTAAATCTTATGTATTTTACTGATAATATTAACAGCGCAAAGTTAAGATACAGAAAATTGTTCTTTGGAGATTTCGGTTCTTATAGTCAATGGGAAAGAATAAATTCCGCGATAACATCACAAATAAATGTCCGTTCTCTGATTTATTAGGAAGAAGATATGGAAATCTGCCGTTTTTTATCATTATTTGTCTTATTTTTTGTAGTTCGTTCTTATGCTTTATCGCAGGAAGAATTAGATTCGGCGATAAACCATGAAAATATGAGAATTGCCGATATAAATGCGATAAGACAAAAATACGCTCCCGATACGTCCGCTTTAGTCAAAATATTTCTCAATGACGCTCCTTTTATGATAAAGAAATTAAATGAAATTAAAGTATCCGACAAAATCTTGAACGACTATGTTTCTCGCCTTGTACAAGAAAGAGCGGAAGATAAAGAACGCATAGACAAGTTACTTGATGAACGGATTTCTTCTGTTGAAATAGGCGGTAAAAAATATAATACGCCGGATAGTTGTTTGAATTGGTTAATCTCTGAGATTAATAACGCCAGAATACCGGAAATTGAGCCGAATTTTTTAAGAGACAGTTTAAAAGCGGATATGGAACGATACGTTTCAAAGTTTATTAATGAAGGGAAAGAATTAGGAATTGAAATACAAAATCTTTGCGATGAATTATTAGGCGGGAACTTTAAAAATTTAAAAAAGATGATAAATTTTACATTAGATTATAACAAATTTGCGAGCGGTTCCGTTGTTTTGCGAGATTCGTTGTCGGCATGTCTTATGGTGTCTTTTTTGCCTTTAGATCCGATATCCGTGATAGATATTCTTTATTATACAGCCGAATATAAAGCCTTATACAATAACTCTAATAAAATAATAGGCTTAATAAACCGACACAGTTTCAGTCGAAGAAACGAAGAGGAAGAGCATATTAAGGCATTTGAAAAAAAAATATATCCTATAGATAATCATTTAGATTCCATTGCGGCTTCTCTAAAAATATTACTCTCAAATAAGCAAGAACGGATGAAACTGGGGAAAGATACGGCGTTTGTTAATAAATATGTCGGTAATCGTTTATATTTGCGAGCGTTGCTGGGCGATACACAATCGGAAAATAAATTGATAGAGTCATATAAAAACGACACGACATTTATAGGAAGAAGAGAAAAGTTACGGGAATTGGTATTTGTAAATTCTCCTAAAGCGATAAAAACCGTCGTAGAGAGTTTTAACGATGAAATATATAATAAGCGTTCTTGTTCGACTTCAATTCGTGTGCCGATAATAAATGAATTGTCACGAATATATCAAGACGATAAAAATTTAAGGAAATTGACGGACGTAGAGTGTTTTTTACCTTTGGGGGCGACATATCCTTTCCGAGCGCCAAGATATTTTTCTTTGAGGACTGGTATGGAGCCGAGTTGGACTGCCGATTATGTAAAATCGATATTAAACTGGATAAAAAAAGAGTTTAATATAATTCCAAACGGCGGAAATAAATCTTTAAGACTGCAAAAAAACGATATGGGTTGCGGTATTGGGATTGAAACGTGAATGTCTTAAAAGCATTAAATAAATATAATTGGAAAGCCGAATAAAATCGGAAATAATAAGATTTTATTTAATCAAATTTGGTAAATGTGACATATTTATAGAGATGGTTCTACTTTTTCACATTAATCCGTAACTTTTCCATGTTTTACGTAACATTTTGAAAAAATCCGCTAATAAGTTGATTTTTTTCAAAAAATGCAAATTTCCTTGTTACGTAATTACGGCATATATTATATTACA
>JAIRUI010000050.1 GCA_031254455.1 Chitinispirillales bacterium
AAGAGAAAGCGGGCAGTCTTCGCGTTCGCTAAGAGACGGCGGTGCAATAGCGGTGAACGAACTACTTCAAAACGGTGAATATAACGTCGCCGTAAAGGTAAGCGATATTATAGCGCAAAACTACAAACCCGAAGATGGACAGATAGTGTTAAAGGTAAGCGATTTGTTTGTTACTTTCACGACCGAACCCCGCGAGGGACCTATAGCGATCGCCAAACCGCAGAAATCAGACAGGAAGTACGGAATACTTCTTGAGAAGAGTATTGTTTCTCAGTCTGCAAAGATTTCGGTAAAGACTCCGGAACAGTCGCAAATTACCCTTATTGTTTATGACAACATAGGTAATGTGGTGTTTGAATCAAAAAGTAAAAACAACAAGGAGATTGAGTGGGATTTGACGAATAACGCGGGCAGAAACGTAGCGAACGGTACTTATTTGATAATCGCTGAAGCCAAATGTGCAAGCGGAAAGACTTATAAATATTCGGCAAAGTTGGGAATTAGACGGTAATGCGGTATCTGGATTGCTTCGCTGCGTTCGCAATGGCGGAAAAAAAGCGGGGTAACGACGAAGCAATCCATAACATACCAAATATAAATTCTATTTTGGGATAGTGGAATATCGTTTGTTTCCTATTTTTCGTTTAATTTAGTATATTTAGCGTCAAATAAAAAGATTCAAGGGAGAAAACTTGACAAACGACAACGAAAAACAATACGTTTATATCGTTCAAGCGTCGCTTGAGCCTTCAAAATGCAAAATCGGCAAAACAAACGATTTGGAAAGAAGGCTTAAAGAATACAATAATATGACCGGAAAATCTCAAGAAAATACTTACAAATACCTGTTTACCTGCGAAGTTAAAGACATTACACTGGCGGAAAAGGCTCTAAAGGACACATTCTCAAATCTGCGCGAACAAATGAGTAAAGAGATATATTTTTATAATACCGCTTTATTTGACTGGTATGTCAATTTTATTAAATCTCATAAAATGTTCGTCAAAGAAATATTTATAAAAACCGAAGATAATAAACAAACGGTAAAGATAATCAAAAAAACGACTCCGTTTCTTGACGAAAGAGGGATAACACAAAAAGATATAATGCAAAAGGCAAAACAGACGGGTTATGACGAATTTTATACAAGATTGGAAGATGTTGAAAAAGAAATATCCATGTACGATAAAGAAATCTGGAAAGACAAAGTCGTATTTTGTAACTGCGACGATGCGGTTGACGACGACGATAGAAATACTTCGGCGTTTGCGTTATATTTTTTGCAAAATTTTAAGGAATTGGAATTAAAAAAACTTATCTGTACCCATTACAGCAAAAAAGTTGATTTGTTCAATCAGGGTTCAAAAGGCTATATATTCACAAAAAACGGTTTCAGCGAGTTCGGACAAAAAGATTATCCTAAAGGGTTTACCGGAAGTTTTGACGACCCGCTTTCGTTAAAAATACTAAACGAAGTGGCTGATGTCGTATGCACAAACCCGCCGTTTTCAATAGCGATAGACTACTGGAAAATTCTCGTTAAAAGCGGAAAGAAATTTTTAATTATTTCCAATATATCAAACGCTATAAATACCGCATACGTTTCATATTTCAAAGACAATAAAGTGTGGGCGGGGTATAATAGAGTCGACTGGTTTCTAAATCCTAAAAAGCAACTTGCAGACGCATCCGGGCATTGGTATACAAACTTTCCTATAAAAGACAGACCAAAGTATAAGCGTTTGAAAATAGTTCCGTTAAAAAAAATACCTGCAAAATATAAAAAATATGACGACGATAAAATCCTGATAGTAGATAACTGCTATATTCCAAGCGACTATAAAAAACCGTTTGCCGTGTCGGCTCGTCCTATATTAAACGGAATACTTGAAAAGGGATACAGGATTACTCAGGATACACAGTATGTCCCTTATATGAACGGTAAAAAATGTTTTTCAAGAGTTTCGTTAGAAAAAATATAAAGTAAATTTCTTTTTCTTAATTTCTTTAATGAGCGGGAATCTTCCCGCTTTTTTGTTTGGAGCGGATGGTATTTTTAGCCTAAAAATTAACTGAGGAGATTATTATGTTGGAAAACAAAAACACGCAAATAAATTATGACGATATTGACGTTGAAATCCGTGAATTGTGTCAAGCGATAAACAGAATTCCACATTTTGAAACTATTGAAAGTTGTTTCGGACATTGCGCTTTCGGCGAGGGCTCAAAAGAAGATATTCTGATTTGGATTGACGTTGACGATATAGTCGCCCTGAATCGTTTTCTGTGTGCGTTTTGTCACGGTTACGCAAGTATAAGCACGTACATCGGCGACGATTGGGTGTTGGAAATATATAACAACAATACGAAACAAGTTGACGATTTGCTGCATTTATTGCTTCGGGGAAGGAATATACTGGGTATAGTTGATTGTGAAAAGTTAGCAAAATCAATAAACGATTATGCGGATGAGTTTCTCGGAACTTGACGAATGCGTTCGGCAAAGGCGTATAGCGAGAATGTAGTGTGTTTAGTTAAATTTTGACAGGGTTTCAAAAGAAATCTATTATACAATAAATAATATTTTGAAAAGGAAATTAATTTATGAAAAAAGAATTAAAATTAAACGTTATTACATTCTTACCTAAGATTTGGTAATATAATTTGGTTCAATCCTAGTTAAGGATAAAAAAATACCATGTTTTTATATAAAATACTATATTGCATTCACAGAGTGTACACATCTATAAAATCAAGATAATTTTAACGGATTTTCTCTT
>JAIRUI010000051.1 GCA_031254455.1 Chitinispirillales bacterium
GCGTAACTGATGCCCGCAATGGAATCCCACCCGGCAAAGCGGCTGCCGCCTGACACTTCCGCCAGACTGCCCGCACCTTTAAGATACAACAGTTCCTCGACCGCGTAACGCATGGCCGCCAAGCCCGCGCCGGCGAAAGAATAAAAACTTTGCGCTTGAAATTCAAAACCTTGCGCCTTCAATTTTGCGCCCTCGTCCTTTGTGTCCGACATGGCGGCAATAAACAGTTCATAGTCCGTGCGGGCTGTTATTTCGCCGCCATCGCCCCGCCCGCCATCGTCATTGCTGTCCGAGGAACAGGAAATTGTCAGAACCAGAATTCCCAGAATTAACAGGATTTTCAGAATTCTTGGAACGAGATTTTTGCCGTTATTTTTTACATTTAGCGATGAAATATCCATTTGATTTTCCTTCTTTTAAGTTCCTGTTTTAATATCTGTAATGTTCCGCCTTGTAAGGACCGTTAACGTCAACCCCCAAATAATTCGCCTGTTTTGCCGTAAGTTTCGTAAGTTTCACGCCGATTTTGGACAGATGCAACCGCGCTACTTCTTCGTCTAATTCTTTGCTCAAACGATAAACGCCGGGTTTGTAAACGTCTTTGTTTTTCCACAAATCAATCTGTGCGAGCGTCTGGTTCGTAAAAGAATTCGACATTACAAACGAAGGATGCCCCGTAGCGCAGCCCAAATTCACCAAACGACCTTCCGCAAGCAGAAACACTTCGTGTCCGTCCGGAAATATATACTTGTCAACCTGCGGCTTAATGTTGAGTTTCTTGATTTTTGGATATGCGTCTAATTTCGCTACTTCTATTTCGTCGTCAAAGTGTCCTATATTACATACAATAGCCTGATTTTTCATCTTTTCAATATGCTCAATACGGATAATATCGCAGTTTCCGGTAGTGGTAACATAAATATCGCCCCACCCCAAAGTATCTTCGACGGTTGTTACCTGAAATCCTTCCATAGCGGCCTGTAAAGCGCAAATCGGATCTATTTCCGTAACGACGACTCTTGCGCCCAAGCCCAAAAGCGACTTTGCACAACCCTTGCCTACATCGCCGTAACCGCAGACAACCGCAACTTTCCCGGCAATCATAACGTCTGTCGCTCTTTTTATTCCGTCAACCAGAGATTCGCGGCAGCCGTAAAGGTTGTCAAATTTGGATTTTGTTACCGAATCGTTTACGTTTATCGCAGGAATAAGCAGTTTTCCTTTTTCAAACATCTGATACAAGCGGTGAACCCCCGTCGTAGTTTCTTCGCTTACGCCTTTGAGTTGAGCGACAACGTTGCGCCAGTGGTTTTTATCTTTGGAATATACATCTTTGAGCAGATTTTTGATTACGTCTTCTTCGTGGCTTTCGGATTTTGAATTAACCCATCCGTCGCCGTTTTCCAATTCGTAGCCTTTATGGATAAGCAAAGTAGCGTCGCCCCCGTCGTCAACAATAAGTTGCGGACCTTTATTATCGGGAAAACTTAACGCTCTGAATGTACAATCCCAGTATTCTTCAAGCGTTTCGCCTTTCCATGCAAAAACAGCGGTTCCCGTTTTTGCAATCGCCGCCGCGGCGTGATCTTGCGTAGAAAAAATATTACAACTGCACCAGCGAACGTCCGCGCCTAATTTCTTTAGCGTTTCGATAAGCACGGCTGTCTGAATAGTCATGTGAAGCGAACCCATAATTCGGACGCCTTTGAGCGGCTGTTCCTTGCCGTATTTATCGCGCGCCGCCATTAAACCGGGCATTTCCTGTTCGGCGATATCAATCTCTTTTCTTCCCCAATCCGCAAGCGCCATATCTGCGACTCTGTTCGGTATTTCATTCCATAAATCGGACATAATAACTCCTTTGTTTTCTAACAATAACAATTGATTTTCACGGTAAACATACTATAAATCCATGTCTGATAGTATATTTTCGACAGTAACCGAATAAAGAAATGCGACAAAAAGGGGGTAGAGGTATGCAATTTTCATCGGATGTGGAAGTGTCGAATCCCAAAACATACTGGGAAAGTGTTGCGCGGACAAAAGAGTTTACCACCCCGTTTCAGGCGAATATTTTCAAAAAGCATGTAAAAAAAGACGCATATATTTTGGATGTCGGCTGCGGATACGGACGAACATTGAACGAATTATACGATAACGGATATAAAAACAGTACGGGAGCGGACTTCTCTGAAAAAATGCTTGAAAGAGGAAGAGCCGCATATCCGCATTTACGGTTTGAAACAATGAAACAATCAGAAATAAAGTATCCCGAAAATACTTTTGACGCGGTTATTCTTTTGGCGCTGCTTACCTGTATAATCCGAGACGACGAACAGATTAAACTGCTTAACGAAGTTAAGAGAGTGTTGAAGCCCGACGCAGTAATATATATAAACGATTTTTTATTAAACAGCGACGAAAGAAACGTAACACGATATAAGGAATACGAACGCAAGTATAAAACTTACGGAGTATTTGAACTGCCTCAAGAAGTAACGTTGCGGCATCATAGTAAAGAATGGGTTAAGGACAGTCTGCAAATATTCAAAGAGTTGGAATTTGAGGAAATGGAATATACAACGATGAACAATAATAAATCAAACGGATATTATTATTTCGGAAAGAAACAGTGAATCATTAATATTGATTGATCTAAATTGGTAATTATCGTCCGCTCAAAATAGTATTTTCCTGAATATGAAATACGGATAAAAGGCGGTAGTTTTATGAATAGTAATTATTTCTCAGAAATATTAAAAATCAGTAATCCTTATCTCAAGGAAGAGTTTTCAAAAGAACAGATAGAAAGTCTGCTTTTAAAAACCGAAATACTAAATAATTTAATCGATAATAAAGAAATAATAAGAAAATGGACGGATATTTATACCGATTTTGTGAAAAACGAGTATCAAAACGAATACGAAAATACCGATGAAAAATTAATTGATTATTTGAACGAAAAAGACGGCATAAAAATAATTTGGGGAAACTGCCTTGATGTACTGAAAGGAATGAAATCCGAATCGATTCATTTGATGATTACTTCTCCTCCGTATTACAACGCGAGAGAATATTCCCAATGGAAAAACATCAACGATTATTTAGACGACATGCGTATGGTTATTCGCGAGGCGTATCGAGTTTTGGACAATCATCGGGTTTTTGTTTTTAATGTAGGCGATATTTTTGACAACGACAATGTCAAAACGACTTCGGTCTGGGGAAAACGCCGTATCCCGCTTGGCGCATATTTCACTAAAATATTTGAAGAAGAAGGATGGACATTCGTCGATGATTTCATTTGGGACAAAGGCGAAGTACAAAGCGAAAGACATAAAAACGGCGATAAACCATACCCGTTTTACCAGTATCCGATGAATTGTTACGAGCATATTTTTGTGTTTCATAAACACAGAGACGACAAAACAAAATTTCCTTGTCCTGTCTGCGGAACTTTGAAAGTTAACGGGAACGCATATTCGGAAATCGGGTTGAAGAGCTGGGAATGCAAAAACCTTGAATGCTTTGAACGAAGTCCGGCAAACAGAGGGAAGCGATTTTCACTCAAAACAATTATGACGCAAGGGCGACAAAACGATGTTTTTTCTATCGACAACGATTTCATAAAAAAATGGAGAAAGGACATAGTAAAAATAAATCCGGTAATAAAAATCAACAACAAAGGCGAGAACGTTTTAGGACACACGGCGCCGTTTCCTTTTGAAATTCCAGAATTTGCGATAAAAATGTTTTCATATCCGAACGAGTTTGTTTTAGATCCGTTCGCAGGAAGTTTTACTTCCGTGATTGCGGCAAAAAAATTAGGCAGAATTGGAATTGGAATTGAATTGAACAAAAAAATGTTTCGCGAAGCGGGGATTAAAAATATATACAATAATTTTTCCGGAATTTTTGATGATTCGCAAATTAAACTTTCAGAATTTGATTTTTCAGGAGAAAATAAATGAATGAATTTGAATCGGAAAAGAAAAAACAAGTTATCGGTTTATACGGAGAAATGCAGCTTGCTATGATTTTGCACGAAAGAGGATGGCAGGTGCATCGAGCTTATATTGACGAAGGTATTGACTTCACAATAACAAAGTATTGGTGTCCGAAATGCAAAAAATTCAGCAATCAGTATCTGAGGCGCGAAGAATATAAAGGAAAAGAAAAGAAGTGTGTTACAAATCTTTGCGAGCATTGTAAGAAAACGGAATTGAGTATAGTTTCCAGATATTTACAAGTTAAAACGTCGGAAGGCGCCAAGGACAAAGAAGATGTCAGAGAATTTAGTTTTCACCCGAAAATCCGCTATGATATGGGAAACGATGTTTTTTATGTTTGGATCGCGATATTTGAAGACATCGCCGCAATAAACGACATTGATACTCTATGTAATGAAAGAATTAATTTAAAGAAATGCCATTTTTATGTGTTTAACACAAAAGACGTTTCTGAATTTGACAACACAGGCCTCCCTACTTACCAAATTACTGATAACCAAAAAACAACTTTAAGAATATCAAGTTCCGGAAAAGTTTTAAATGGAGGAACAATTTATAAATATGATTGTTTTAACGACAAATTTTACAACGATTTCAAAACGTTGGAAGATATATAATTCCCCGAATCATTAATTGAAATATAGATTAATAATAAAGAAATTACATTTGTTCAAACATTGATATTTGCATTTCGGGAAAATTGTTTTGAGAAGAGGAGACTAATTTTAATATAGACCAGTAACCGCGCCCGCATTTGTCGGAAATAATATTGCAAGCGTCTTTTTGCGATATTCCGTTTCTGACAAGTTGTGTGAATTCCGTAACAATTTGATATGTTTCTTCCTGCTGTAACGGTTTGCCTTTGTTTATCAATTTGTTGTCAGGAACTTGTCTTAATTTTGAAAGTAATTCACCCGATTTAATTTTTTCAATTTCTTTAATTTGATAATCAAAAGCGTTTCTGTTGAGTTCAAAACCACACGCTCTGCGATTTAATCCGACTGCAATTTTTGCAGTAGAAAAACTTCCTAAAAAGAAATCACAAACCATATCGTCAGGATTACTTGAATACAAAATCATTTTAGTTAATAACGATTTTGGTAATTCGTTTTTATTTTTGACTTGTCCCGGCTTATATTCTCGATTAATAATCCAAACGTCCTCTCTATCCAAATAATTCATACTTCCGCCTGTTTCATTTTTTTCATAGTCTGCAAAAAAAGAATTGGTATTAAATGTAACGTTTCCGTTTGGTTTTATATAATACAATATATGATAGTGAGAAGATATATACTTTTTACTTGTGTAAACACCGAAGTTATATTTCCAGATAATATGATTTTTTTCTTGCAGATTAGTATTCGCTAAAGCGTTTAGAACATGCCGAAGTTGAGAATAACCCGAAATTATATAAATACTTCCGCCGGGGCGTAAAACTCTTGCTGCTTCTTTTGTCCAATTTTGAGAAAATTCCGGATATTCTTTTTCGGAAACTTCAACATATCCGTCAATAACATTACTTTCATCTCTATTATAATGTTTGTCAAGTTTATCTCCGTTAATTCCGTAAGGCGGATCGCAGATAATCAAATCAATAGAATTCGATTTCAAATGTTTTCTTGCACCTTCAATGCAATCTTCGTTGTAAAACATCATAATTTAACAACATACCTTTCAAAATTATCTATTGTTTCCAAATCAAGCATATATTTTTCAGGTCGAGGCATACCGTTTGAATTTCTACCTTGTTTCATAGTATCCAATAAATCCAAATCGTCTTTTTTGAAAATTAAAAATATTATTTCGCATAGCTCCGCTCTTGTTTTTCTGTAACGAGAAACGCAAGTGCGATTTTCACGTTCAAATTCATAATTCGATTTTCCTCCTTTTAATTCGCTATGCCATTTCTGAAAAGTACGATTTACATCATTATATTCCACATCGCAAAGAGCGATAATTTCACCGTGAAAACCTTCTTTTTCGACAGATTGTTCCATTGCAGATTTATCATTCAAAATAACTTTATGATCATCGGATTTTATTGCTTTCGCTTTCAAATCCCAATTTATTGTACCTTTCATATCAAAGGTTACGTTATTAAATTTGTCTCCCGGAAACGAAAATTTATCTGAAAACAAATATTTAAAAATGTATTCAAAATAAAATGCCCACCATTCCATTTGTTTCCACTGATAATTTGCCTCCTTAAGTTCCAAAATACAGGATTTACCATCCCATATTTTAGGCAGTTTTGTTAAATTTTCTTTAATTAATTCAACATCTTTCAAATAAGCCGACATATCTTTACTCCTAATTTTAAAACGTATTTATTGAGGAAAAACACCCCCTGTCTTTCAATTGTTTTAACTTATCATGAATTGCTTCAATTGAAACTTTTGTAATAGTGGAGAGCCGCTATAAAAATATGGGGAATATCGCGATATGTCCCCAAGTATTTCATAAACCTAATTCTGTAAATTAATTTAGGGTTTCCTGTTTTTCTTATATAAAATATTATGGTTCAATCCTAGTTAAACAAAAATTATTTTGTTGTAATACTCGGAGGGACAATGGAAAACAAATATATAATTCGTTCAAGAATTTCAGAGCATAAATTTAGGGAGATTCTAAAGATATTTTGTTTGGATATAGAAGCTAAAAAATGTTCTCAATTATGTGGAATAAATCGTAATACAGCGAGTAATATTTATGAT
>JAIRUI010000052.1 GCA_031254455.1 Chitinispirillales bacterium
ATTGAGCGTCGGAGTAATTTTTTATGTTTTCGTATTTCATAGAGTGGAAAATAATATAATTTAAAAAACAAACAAGAAAAATCCATAATCAATTAAAAAAATATTGATTTCGCAAGAGGCCTATTACTCGAACAAAGCGCAGATTTCGCTGTCGGTTTTTTTGTCTAAAATCATAGGATTTCCCGCGGTGATGCATATTTTTTCTATATTTTCAACGCATTCGTCAACTAATTCCCGCCAATTCCAACCGCTTTCAAATCTTTCGGCTTTTTCTATGCTTGGAGCGGTTGCGGGATTTGGCGGAACAAAAAGCGTACAGCAGTCTTCGTAAGGACGTATTGAAATATCAAACGTCTTGATTTTTTTAGCGATTTCAATAATTTCATTTTTGTCCATACAGGCGACAGGACGCAGCACAGGCATATTTGAAACTGCGTTTATTGTGTGAATACTTTGCGGCGTCTGCGAAGCGACCTGACCTATGCTTTCTCCGGTCGCAATTACCGAGATTCCATAATTTCTGGCGGCTTTATCGGCAATTCTCAGCATCATTCGCCGCATTACGGTCATTGCATAATTTCGTGGAACTTTCTCAAAAATTTTTTTCTGAAGTTTGGTAAACGGCACAAAATATAAATTCATTCGTTCTTTTGGTAAAAAATGCGATAATTTTTCGGCGATATCAAAAACTTTCTGTTTTGCTTTTATTGAGGTATGCGGCGGCGATTCAAAATGCAGGCTATTTACAACTAATCCGCGTTTTATAAGCAAAAATGCAGCGACGGGAGAGTCAATTCCGCCTGAAAGCATAATTAATGCCTGTCCGTTTAATCCTGCCGGAAGCCCGCCCAAAGCCGATATTTTTTTTGCCGAAACTATTGTGTAATGCGGTTTTATTGTTATTGAAACCACTTTATCGGGATTTGAGATGTTAAAATTTACTTTGTGGTTATCCGCAACAAAATCAGCAACAAATTTTGAGATTTCGGGACTTTTCATATCAAAGTTTTTGTCGCCGCGTTTGGCGCTGAACTTAATTTTTTCATTTTCACCGATTTCTTCACGGACAATCAGTAAAGCGTTTTTGCAGATTTCATCCATATCGTTTTTGCAGAGTTTTCCCAAAGAATACGAATTGATTCCGACTATTTCGTCTAATTTTTTTGCGACGGTTTGCCAATCGGTTTCTTTTAGCTCAATAAGTAAATGGTCGTCCGTATAGTTATAAGTAATATGCAGATCGGCGGTTTTTTTGGCGAATGTTTTAACTATCTGTCTTACAAACGCCATTTTGTTTTTACCTTTCAAAAATACTTCGCCGAAAGTTGCGTAAATAACGTCGTATTTCACGGTTTTTTTCCAATTTTAGACAACAATTCCGCTTGTTTATTTTCTAATTCGGCTATTTGTTTTTTAAGATCGCGATTTTTTTTACCGGATTGAAAATTATCAATAACCGCTATAACCAATCCCGTAAATAATCCGATTATAAACGCTGTCGCGACAAATAAAATAATCGGATATTGAGGTGTTTGCCAAAATAAAAATTTAAGCGTAGCCGTTTGAACTATAAACTGTTCTTGCAACATAGTAATAGTCAGTGAAAATACGACAACAATAATTATTAAGGTGTAAATTATCGTCCATATAGATTTAGTTCTCATAATGCCGTAACCTCTCTGCCTAAAACGCTTACCCGTCCTTCTTTTTTGAGTCCGTAAATTACTCCGAACAAATCTGATTCGCTGACACTCGAAAGTTGTAAAAGAACTTTGTCTATTGTAGTTTTTCCGCCGTTTTCATCAAGATTTTTAATAACCGCTTGTTCGTATTTGTACTCAATTCGGTTTTCGTTTTTCATTTCGGCTGTGTGCATTTTTTGCACTTTCGCTCCGATTTCACACAAAATTTCCTCGTATTTTTTCTCGCCTTTAACATAAGTAGCGTTTTTATCTTCGGTTCCGGAATTTCGCATAAACAGCACCCCCAAAAGATTATCGTTGTCCAAAATATTCATATACAAAACATTCAAATCTTCTTTGTCTTCGTATTTTATTTTGGTATTTTTGGGAAGTTTTGAATTTGCAATCGCTTCGTTTACAGACTTCTCTACGAGTTCTTTGTCTTTGTTCCAAATCGCAGAACCGCGATAGTGGCGTGTTTTATCGACAAAGAACACATAAAACGTCTTTGAAAATCCGGGTTCAAACGGCTCTATAATTTTTTCTTCACTCAAACCCAGACCTTTTATCGCACAAATTGAAACGAGCCCTGTGAGCAGTCCGACACCCGAAAGCAGCGTTTGTTTTTTGCCGTTTTTGTCTATAACTTCGATAGGGAATATCAAATGCCCCGAAATTTCAAGCCCGACCAGCACTTCACCGTCTTTGAAATTTCCTATCCATTTATCGCCGACCGAAACAATCTTCGTGTTGAGTCCCAAGTTTTTGTTTGCCGATGCGGCGGTCATTATATCGGATTCTATAGTCGATAGAAACCAGTATTTTTTTGCGTCGAGGTTTTTGGTTTTTATAAGATATTGCGCCAAAATATACCCGCATTTGTCACCGTCCAAAACGTATATATCGTCATCTTTTTTGCTGTAATAGAGCAGAAATCCTCTGTCGCCGTCACCGTCCACGGCGATTGCAAAAACGCTTTGAGCGGGGGATTTTCTTCCTTCGTCAAATATTTTTTTAACGGTTAAAATGTGTTTGTCGTATTCTTTGCCGCTGTAAAATTCCGTTCCTTCTATTTCGGCTACGCCGACGCCGCGGTTTATATTGTCGCCGACGCATTTTTCATTGACGCTTACGTATTTCGCACCCAGATTTTCCAATACTCTTCTTCCGATTGAATCGGTCGCGCCGTTTGCAGAGTCAAAAATCAATGTTATGTCTTTCAGTGCGTTTTTTGTTTCATCGCCAAGTATTTCTTCCATCCAGTTTACGCCGTCTATTTCGGCGTCGTATTCGGTAATTTTTCCACTTGCTTCTGCAGGTATTTTTTCTACGCAGCAATAGTTATACATATACGCCGAAAGTACAAAATCGCCCAAATCGCCTTCCGGAACTAATTTTTTGCCGTCAATAAAAAACTTGATTCCGTTTTGATTGCTGGGATTGTGCGAAGCGGTCAAACACGCGCCGGCTCTGTGTCCGAGCGACAAATTTTTCCAGGGAATTATCGCTGTCGGCACAACGCCCAAATCAAGCGCGTTTAATCCGGCTTTGGCAAAACCGCTGCGAACCGAATTATTTAAAATCCAGTTATAAGCCAAATCGCGTCCGTCGTTTCCGATTACGGCGGTGTCGCCGATATTAACGATTTTTTTGTCCAAAAGAACTTTTGAAAACGCAAACGACGCAATTTCTACAAGACTTGGCGTAAATGCATTGTCTTTGAGTAAATCGGCTATAAAATTTTCTTTTGTCTGCGTCACGACTTTTCCGCGAACTCCGTCTGTTCCCATAAAATTCACTCGCGCCATAGTAAATGCGGTATCTATTTTTTCATGTTCCTGCAAATTCGACGATAAATACAGATTTACCGCTTTTGACAAATCAATGCAAACGGCGTTCGGATATTTATCAAGCCAATCGCCATCAAGCAGAGCCGATGCCGCTTTTTCGTCTGTGATAAGTTTGTTATTAATGTCCGACGCCGCATTGTCGGAAATTTGTTTTGCACTTGGAAATCCTCCAACTACAAACTTCTTTTGTTTCGCCAAATTTTCAAGTTTCACCCGATTTTTAGCGACAAAACTCTCAAAAGCTTTTATATCCATAAAATACTCCTTTTATTATTTAGAAATTATATACAATATTTGTCGTCCGCTCTATTTTCACATTTTAATTGAGAATCTCTTTTCCTTAAAATACAATATTGCATTTCTATAAAAATCAAAAGTTAGAGTTAATTTCTCAAAAAATAAAGTATTTTAATCATAAGCGATAAACATTAAAACAGGTAAAGACAACCCGAAAATGAAACTGATTCTCGCGCCGCTTCAAGGAATTACTAATTGCGTTTTTCGCAGGATTTATCATAAACATTTTCCGTATTTTGATTGTGCGGTTGCGCCGTTTGTTTCTCCAAACGCTGCCGAAAAATCAGGCGGTGCGCTTTTTCACGATTTACTTTTGAAAGAAAATGAAAACGGCATATCGCTTGAACCGCAGATTCTTTTGAACAATCCGGATGTTTTTTATCCGTTTTTGGACAAGATTTATAATTTGGGGTATAAAAAAATTAACATAAATATGGGCTGTCCGGCGCAGATTGTCGTCAAAAAAAATAAAGGCAGTGCGCTTTTGGAACGTTTGGATTTAGTAGATTCTATATTAAAAAGAATGTCTGCCGACAGCCGATTTGAATTTTCGGTAAAACTTCGATTGGGAGTTATATCCAAAGACAGTATCTTTGATGTTTTGCCAATAATAGAAAAATACGAACCGAGTGAAATAATTCTTCATCCGCGAACCGCTCAAATGCAGTATTCGGGAAACGCCGATTTGAAAAAATTTGAGGAAGTCGCGCAAAAAACGACGATGAAGATTGTTTATAACGGCGATATTTTCTCAATTTCAAAATATCAAAAAATAAATTCGCTTTTTTGCGGCGGAATTTCCGGCGTAATGATCGGACGGGGAGTAATTGTAAATCCGTTTTTGAGCGGTTTGATAAAAGGGAAAGGATACACAAAAAATCCAAAAGAAAAGATTCGCCTGTTTGTTGACGATTTATTAGAAGAATACGAGAAAAAGTATTTCGGCGAGATTCCGGTTTTGGGGAAAATGAAAGAATTGTGGAGATACTTGCGGTTTTCGTTTGAAGGCTGCGATAAGTATGTGAAAAAAATTCTGAAATCCACTGCGATTTCTTCATATCGAAAACATTCGGACGAGGTTTTTGAAAAAACAAGTTTTTGCGAATTTCCAAACGTCGATAACATAGATTACTGAAAATGGCGGAGTTGTAAACCGTTAAGAAACAAATATATAAAAAATAATTTCCCGCTTGGACAGTATCGCTCTAAATACGGCGAACAAAGGTAAATTTTATAAAAAGTCAATAAATTTTAAGCAAACTCTATAAAAAAAATTACAGAGTACCTGTGGTGACCGTTCAACGCTGTATCGTCATTGAGAACCAATTTGTCGGCAAAGCAATCCGGTAGTCGTACCATCGCCCATTGTTTGTTTATAGATTGCTTCGTCGTTACACTCCTCGCAATGACGAATTGCCGTTACTCACTCTTTTCATCGTCATTGCGAGCGAAGCGAAGCAATCCAGTTACCACGTTACCGTCTAACTCCCAACTTCGTCGAATACTTATATGTTTTCCCGCTTGCGCTTTTGGCTTCAGCGATTATAAGATACACGCCGTTCGCAACATTTCTGTTGGCATTATTGGTCAAGTTCCACAATATATCTTTGTCATTTCTACTCTTGGATTCAAACACCACATTACCTGTATTATCATAAACGACAAGATTCACCTGCGCCGATTCCGGGGTCTTCACTATAAACTTTGCAGACTGAGAAACAACTGCCTTCTCAAGTATTATTCCGTACTTTCTGTCGGATTTCTGCGGTTTGGCAATTGCAGTTTGTCCTTCGCGAAGGTCGGTGGTGAAAGTAACGATTAAATCACTCACCTTCAATGTTATTTGTCCGTCTTCGGGTTTGTAGTTTTGTGCGATAATATCACTTACCTTTACGGCAACATTATATTCTCCGTTTTGAAGATAATCATGTACCGTTAATGCGTTACCGTCTCTTACAGAACGAGAAGCCTGAGAATTTTCTCTTGGAGTAATCTCAAACTTCGGCTCTCCGCTTGTAAATGAATTTGTCTCGTTATCCGTTTCGCCTGTTGTCGTATCTGTCGCAAAACCGGAGTATCCTATCATTGTTTTTAAGATGTCAAACACACTGCCTACCGAATCTATACCGCTTCTTTTAACAGAAACCACGTCGGTTATCTCTTTTTCATCATCCTCCGGATCTTCTTCGTATTTCTTTTTCGTCAAAGCGACATTAAGCGGCTTCTTTACTATTTCGTAGGCAATCGTATTGTTAGTCAAAACAAAATTGTTACGAATCGCCTGAGATTCTATTTCCACCGAAGCCTTATACAGTCCGTCATATACGCCTACCGCCGCTTGCCCGCCGTAAACCAGCAAACTAAGAGTATCGTATTTCTCTTCCCCCGTTTTAATCTTTGCTGTCGGAGCCTGAACCATCTTGTTATACACAAACGGTCCCGTATTTTCCCATTCTACCTTAATGTCCTTCTTAACGATAACATACGGTGTAGTATTACCAGTTAAGGTTATGTTGGCGTTAGGAGTCGTCAATATCGCTTCTGCATAATAAGTCCCGACGTTTATGCTCTCAAAATAAGGCGCAGCCTTTACCGGAAATGCAGGGTCGGTGCTTACGGCTGTCGGCACCTGTTGCTCGCCGTTATAAGTAAATGTCGTATTCTGCCATGTTACCAGAATAACTTTAGGATTGACGGTGTATTGCGCTATATTGCCCGTCAAAATAATGTTTGTATCGGGAGATACCGCTTCGGCGTTATAACTTCCGATATTTGCCTGTCTTGTTTCCGGTTTTACATCTATGAGAAATCTTGAGTCGCTACTTATCGGTGTAGGCGCCTGTTGTTGCCCGTTCCACAAAAGCGTCGTGTTATACCAGTTTATCGAAATCTTTCGCTTTGCGATTGTAAAATTCAATTCTCTTTCGCCAAGGTATTCATATTCGTCTTTGCCTGTTATCGTTGCGGTTGCTGTTCCCGCGTTTACGTTGTTTTGATACTTGGCGTCAAAGTTTACTTTCTCGTATAATTTAACCCACGTGCCGCCAGAAAGAAGTTCTACAGTTCCAAGCGTCTTTTCCGTGTTGTCATAAACGTATTCTATTTCGGACAAACCGACTCTGTCGCCGCCATATACCGCATAAAGCGTGATATCCTGCACTACTCTGTCGGTTGAGAAATTCCACGGATATTTACCGTCAACGTCTTTAAACCAGCCGAAAAATACATTGTCCTCTTTTTCAGGGTTAGCGGCGAGTTTGCCGAGCAATTCGTAATAGTTTACCGTGACTGGCGGCGGAGTTGTCGTGCCACCTTGCGAATTAAACGTTACCTTGCATGGTATCGGAATCCATTTTGCCCAATACTCTCTGGATCCTATACTTTTATTAGGTATTTCCATAACAGGTGAGCCGGAAAATTCGGCGTTGTCAAACCATCCGCCAAAGGTATAGCCTATTTTTGTCGGCGATTTAAGCGTAATTGTCGGACTCTCGTATGTATAACTTGCAGGATTTGGATTACCGTCTTCATACGTCCCATCGTACATTTCGTACTTTATCGTGTATGTTTCAGGTGTCCATTTGGCGTAAAGTGTAGTATTTGCTGTTACTTTGTCACTGCTAAAAATCCATTGATTACTGCATCCTGACTCTTTATACCATCCGCCAAAGGTATAACCAGGTCTTGTCGGGTTGCCGGGTAATGTGGTGATTGTCGAGTTGTCGCGAATCCCTTTTATCTGACTTGAACTCGTCAACGAACCGCCAGTACCGTTTACGTTTAATGTTACAGTCCAAAAGTATGTTACAATAATACGGGCTACACCGTGTCCGCCGTCGGAACCTTTCCCGCCTTTATTATAAAACTCACCGTAACCACCACCACCTGTGGCTGCCTGACGGTCACTCTTTCTGCCTCCTAAACCTCCCGGGCTATAAGAACCTTCTGTTAATGTTCCGGCATTACCACCTAAACTGCTTTTACCATGATCATGGTCTTTACGACCTTTTGCCCCCCTACCTCCCTCTACCGATTGCCAATTTGCTTTTGTTATTCTTGATGTATTCGGATTATCGCTTGTCGTTCCGCCGGCTCCGCCACAATTCTCCAGATCATTACGATTGTCTGCTCCACCGCCTTTACCACCGTTCGCAGTAATTGTTATACCATCAACGGTAATCTTTGTTTCCTTACCACTATTTCCTGCATATCCGGCTGCAAAATTTGAACCATTCGAAGAATTATACGCACCGCCTGTCCCGAGCCCACCTACACTTATACTGATGGCAGAGTTTCCTTTCACATTGAATTTTGCATAAGTCGCCGACCCGCCTCCGCCGCTACTGCCGGTTCCTTTATAATCTTTACCAAAAGGATGCCAATGATGCCCGCCCTGTCCGCCGCCGCCACTGCCAACGAGATAAGCCTCAATTTCCGCCGAATCGGTACACGTGTAACTGTAATTAGTGTAACCGTTGTCAGTTGTGGCATAATATGATTGGTCATGATTCGCCGCATTCCCCGTTACACACAATGCGGCTATTGCCAATGCCGCCGCTTTTAGAAATTTGCCTTTGTTTTGCATAAAGCGCTCCTTGTTTAAAACATTTCTGATATTTATTACTCTCTTTTTCATTTGATTTTCCTCAAAGTATCTTATTTGTTATTGGCTGAGAACTCGTATTTTTTGAGAAATTTTTGTGCATGGCGGTGGAATAAGTTGAGCAAGTTTGTGAAAAGTATAAATCACAAATTTTCGCTTATATGCCGATATAGGTCTATATATATGTAATATATATAGTATAAAGTTTAATGTGTGTCGTACGCTATACGAGAGAGATAGAGAGAGAGAGAGAGAGAGAGAGAGAGTACAATCCGTCTGCCGCCGCTGTCAAGGGTTTTGTTAATATTTGCAAAAATTCTTTCATTTTGTTTCTTTCTCTGTTTTCATCACGTTGGGCTGCCGAATAATCAATTTATATAAAAATAATATTATTTTTGCAAGAAAGCAAGAAAATCTTATAAAAGCATATCTTTTATCTAAAACTCTCTGACATGCGATTTTAAATTTTCAAAAACAGATTCGGCGCAGGCGGGACGAGAAGTCGGGCTTTCGACTACCACCGTCGTATTCACGTTACCGCGCGGAAAAAAATCTCCTACTACGCGAAGCCAGCGCGGCGAAAGATTTTTGGTAAGTTCGTCAAAAATAAAATTTATCGCTCTTTCGTGAAACGTTCCGATGTTTCTAAACGAATTAAGATACAGTTTCCATGATTTTAACTCTACGCATTTTTTATCAGGCAGGTAATAAATTTCGATT
>JAIRUI010000053.1 GCA_031254455.1 Chitinispirillales bacterium
AATTACTGCGGTTATCCTAATACTACAGGATTAAAAAGCATTGATTACAGAATTACCGACAATGTTTGCGAGCCTGACGATGCGCAAAATTATCATAGTGAAAAATTATTCAAAATGGATGAATGTTTTCTATGTTATTCGGTTTTTGGAAAACAGTTGTCAAACTTTTCGCTTAAAAATTTGCAAAATCGTCCGATTGTTTTCGGTTCGTTCAATAATTTATCTAAAATGACTAAAAAAACGATTGAACTTTGGTGTAAAGTAACTCTTTCCGTTCCTGATTCTAAACTGGTAATAAAAGACAGAAAGTTTAATGATCCGGAAACTAAAGCGATTACACTCTCAAGATTTGCTGAAAACGGGCTTTGCGCCGACAGAATAACGATTTTAGAATATAGTTTAAACCAAGGCGAACATTTAGAGCAGTACAACAAGATAGATATTGCGCTTGATTCGTTTCCTTATAACGGGACGACGACAACTTGTGATTCGCTTTATATGGGAGTTCCCGTTATAACGATTTTGGGCGACAGACATGTTTCACGAGTAAGCGCAAGTTTATTGAACGCAGTAGGTCTTGACGAATTGATTGCAAAAGACGAAGAGGATTTTGTGAAAATAGCCGCAGATTTGGCAGGAAACCCTGAAAGACTTACGGAAATCAAGAAGAATTTACGTGAAAATATGATAAAGTCGCCTTTGATGGATAAAAAATCTTTTACAGAAAGATGGCAAAACGCGATTTTGGAAATGATAGATGAAGTAAAAAAGGAAATTATCTGATTTTTTCAATCAGCTCACGATAATTTTTATTTTCTCCGAAAATATAACTTCCTGCGACAAGAGCGTCCGCTCCGTTGCTCCAACAAATTTTTGCGGTTTCTTCATTTACTCCGCCGTCTATTTCTATAATAAAATCAAAATTTTTATTTTTGCGTATTTCAACTAAATCTTGAACTTTGCGCATAGTCTCAATGATAAATTTTTGTCCTCCGAATCCCGCATAAACCGACATTATGAGAACCAAATCAATTTTATGTAAATAGTTGGTGAAAAGTGAAATCGGCTTGTCTGGGTTAACGCATATACCAACTTTTTTATTGAATGATTTTATTTTTTCTATCGTTTGGTTAAGGTCTTTGCAGGCATCGGCATGAATTGTTATGTAATCGCTTTTTGCTTCTGCAAAACGTTCTATATAACGAATAGGTTCGTTTATCATCAAATGCGTATCTACAGGAACATTTTTACTGTTTTGCATGTTAAAATTCTTGACTATTTCCGATGCCGCAGACACAATCATTGTCCCGAAACTAATATTCGGCACGAAAATTCCGTCCATTACGTCACAATGAATCCAATCCGCTCCTGCGTTGAGGACTTTTTTAATATCATCTTCAAGATTTTTGAAATCCGCCGATAAAATGGACGGAGATATGATTTTTTTATTCACTTAGTTTTTTGCCTCGTATAAATTGTTTTCTTTGATGAATCTACATACATTTTTATCAAGCAAATATCGGCAGGATTTGTTTTGTTTTAGCCGTTTTCTTATTTGAGTGGAACTTATTCCCCAATTTGGACCTTCAAAAAATACTACTCTTTCATGTGGTATTATAAATGGGATTTCAATTGAAAAATTTGGTCTTTCGCAAACTGCAAGTTTAACTTTTTGTATTAGTTCCGACCATCTGTGCCATTGAACGAATTGCGGTAAATTGTCGCTTCCTATGCAGAAATACCATTCGTCAGCCGAAAATTCAACAGAGAGTCTCTCGACGGTGTTTATTGTGTATGAAGGAGTCGGTATTTTCAATTCTTTTTCCCACAATTCAAATGAATTGTTGTCGGTTATCGCTTCCTTTATCATGAAGCATCTCTGTTTGTCGGTGACATCGTGAGAAATTTCTTTCAGTGGATTTACGTATGCGGGAATAAACAAAACCAAATCTAAATTTAATTCTTCGACAGCCATTTGCGCAATAGCGGTATGTCCTGTATGAATAGGGTTAAAACTTCCTCCGAGTATTCCTATTTTGGAATATCTCCGCATGTCACTTGACTCCGGTTTTATCTTTGGATATTATTTTCTTTCGTAAAGATTCCGTGTCGTTTTTGAATAAATTGTCCCTTTCAAGTATCTCAATCTGGTCTAACGCCTCGGCTAATCTGTTCGCTGCAACTAAATTTTTAGCAAGTTTAAGCTGCATTTCAGGTAAACGGTTGCTTTGACGATAATCTTCTATAATTGATTGATAATAAATTACAGCCGATTCGTATTTGTTTGTAATTTCATAATATTCGGCGTTCAAAATTTCTTTTTCCAACAGTTTTTCTGAAATTGTGTCTAAATAAATTCTGGCGCTGTCGCTCAATTCGCTTTTTGGATATGCTGAAACGAACGATGAAAACTCTCGTTCCGCTCTCAATAAAAGCCTGTTATCACGCTGGATAATCGGCGCAGATTTGAAACTGCAGTATGCGATGGCGTAATATGCATCTTCAATAAACTCAGAATGCGGATAATCTTCTATTATCGTTCTAAATTCCGTACGCGCGTCTTCGTATTTCTTGCATTTCATATAAGAATTTCCCAAAAGGTAATACAATGAATCGGGAGAATCCAATTGGGCGCCACACTCGTTTTTAACTATGGAAAGCAGATTTATTGTTCTGGAATACTTTTTATTGTTAAATGTTTCAATACCCGAATTAAAACGCGCTTCACAACGAATTTCTTTACTTTTGCGTTTGGCGAAAGACGGAATAAAAAGAAAAAAACATATCATAATCGCTGTGATTTTTTTCATTTGAAATACCTCACTCCGCTTTCAAATATTTTTTGGTTTTTATTACCGTGAATATTTATGCCGACATATTTTCCTATTCTTTCGCTGTGTCCCATTTTTCCCAAGATTTTTCCGTTAGGCGATGTAATTCCCTCAATAGCCCATACGGAACCGTTAGGGTTGAAAGGAATTTTATTTGTCGCTTCGTTTGTTTCAGGGTCAACATATTGGGTTGCGATTTGTCCGTTTTCTTGAAGCGTTTTTAACCATTTTTCATTAGCGGTGAATCTTCCTTCGCCGTGTGAAACCGCGATAGTATGAATATCGCCTACAGAAACTCCGGCAAACCAGGGAGAAAGTACGGATGATATTCGTGTGTTAACCATTTGTGATACGTGCCTGTCAATATAGTTATAAGTAAGAGTAGGGGAGTCTTCTTCAAACGGACGGATTTCGCCGTAAGGCAAAAGTCCCAATTTTATCAATGCCTGAAACCCATTGCAAATGCCCAAAATAAGTCCGTCACGATTATTTATCAGTTCCATAACTGCATCGACGATTGCGGGATTTCTAAAATAGCTTGCGATGAATTTTCCAGAACCGTCGGGTTCGTCACAAGCGGAAAAACCGCCCGGTATCATTATTATTTGCGAATTTTTAATGTATTTTACGGATTGTTCCACCGATTTTACAATATTTTCCTGTGTCAAGTTATTGATAATTTGTGTTGTCGGCATGGCGCCTGCAATTGTGAATTGTCTTACGGAGTCATATTCGCAGTTTGTTCCGGGAAAAACAGGTATATAAACTCTCGGCGAAGCGTCCGGCATACTTGATTTTACGGATTTTGGTTTAAAATCACTATAGACGGTAGGAGCGTAAGACGGTTCTTTTGCGTTTGTTCTGAACACCGATTCAAGCGGTTTTTCCCATGAATCTTTAATTTCTTTAAGTGAGATATTAACCGTGCGCCATTTTTCATCGGTCATGATAATGTTCGGTTCTTCAATCGTTTTTCCAAGATAAACCGCATCGTTTAAACCGTCCGGTTCTTTAACGCATTCCAAAATAATTTCTCCGTAATTGCTTGCAAACCAATCAAGTTCATCATAAGCGGCGGTAATTTCTACTCCTATTTGGTTGCCGAAAGCCATTTTACAAAGTGCAGTAATTGTTCCGCCTTTTCCAACCGTATGAGCCGAGACCACAACTTTTTTCTTTATTAATTCCGTAATTTTGGAATAATAATTTCGAAGTTTATCAAAATCAGGTAAACTGTCGTAGGCGACTTTCTCCGCTACCATTCCGGATTTATCAGGCAGACGTAAAAGATAAATTTCATTTCCGATAGCTTTGAGCTCGGGCGATATGACATTTTCCGCCAAGACCGGCGCAACAGCGAATGCTACAAATGTCGGCGGAACGCTTATTTCTCCAAATGTTCCGCTCATTGAATCCTTTCCACCTATAGCGGGAATTTTTAATTCCAGTTGAATAAGTAAAGCTCCTAGCAGTGCGGCAAGCGGTTTCCCCCATTTTATAGGGTCTTTCATCATTTTTTCGTAGTACTCTTGAAAAGTTAATTTGGCTTCGGTATAATCACCGCCGGCGGCTACAATTTTGGCAAGCGCGTCAATAATAGCGAATGCGGCTCCGTGAAAAGGCGACCAAGTGGAAACATCCGGATCAAATCCGTAGCTCATAATCGTAGCGGTTTTTACTTCTCCGTTCAAAACAGGAAGTTTTGCCGCCATAACCTGCGCCGGAGTTGACATTGTTTTTCCACCGAATGGATGAAGTATGCTTGCGGCTCCGACAGTAGAATCAAAATGCTCTATTAATCCGCGTTGAGAACAAACATTCAAATTTTCAAAGGTTGAAAGTATTCTGTCTTTTACGGGGATAGAATCCAAAACAATATTGAAAGGAGTCCAAAATCCTCCGTCTCGTCTGGTTTCGATTTTAGGAGATATTGATGAGGCTTCGACTTCTTGGTGAACGCCATTCGTGTCAATGAATTCGCGGCTGATATTTAATATTGTATTATCTCTGTAAGTCATTTTAAGGCGCGGTTTGCCTGTAATTACGGCTACTTTTACGGCGGTTAAATTTTCTTCGTTTGCAAAACGGACAACTTCTTCAAAATCGGACGGATTTATACATATCGCCATCCTTTCTTGCGATTCCGATATCGCCAATTCCGTTCCGTCGAGCCCCTCGTATTTTCTTGGAATTGCATCCAGGTCAATAGTAAGTCCCGGAGCCATTTCTCCTATTGCGACCGCCGCACCGCCGGCTCCGAAATCGTTGCAAGACTTTATAATTCGCGAGAAATTTGGATTTCTGAATAAACGTTGAATTTTTCTTTCTGTCGGCGCGTTTCCTTTTTGAACTTCTGCGCCGGACGTTTCAATTGATTTTTCCGTATGAGGTTTGGACGAACCAGTTGCGCCGCCGCATCCGTCTCGTCCGGTTTTTCCGCCTATTAATACTATAATATCTTTAATTTCCGGTTTTCCTCTGTAAACGTTTTCTTTTGGAGCCGCCGCGATAACCGCCCCGATTTCTAAACGTTTAGCTACGTAATTTTCGTGATATATTTCATTAACAAATCCTGTTGCAAGTCCTATTTGATTTCCGTATGACGAATATCCGCGAGCCGCTTCAAGCGTAATTTTGCGTTGAGGAAGTTTCCCTTTTATTGTTTCCTCTATCGATTTCCTCGGGTCGGCCGCACCGGTTATTCGCATCGCTTGATAGACGAAAGAACGTCCTGAAAGAGGATCTCGTATGCAACCGCCAAGGCATGTAGCCGCTCCGCCGAAAGGTTCTACCTCTGTAGGATGATTGTGAGTTTCGTTTTTGAACATAATAAGCCATGGCTCTTTATGACCGTCTTCAAATTCCGCCTCGACTTCAATGGAACACGCATTAACTTCGTCGGATTCCTCTACATTTTTTACCAAATTATTTTTTTTAAGGTATTTGTATCCTATTGTAGCCACATCCATAAGCGACTGTGGATTTGCATTAACGTCATCGCCGTGAACTTCTTCTCGAAGTGAAATATAGTTCCTGTAAACGTTTCTTATTGTGCTTCCGTATTTTTTTGCATCTGTTCCGCCGCCTACTGCGACGGAAGTAAATTTTGTTTTGAATGTCGTATGTCTGCAATGGTCTGACCAATAAGTATCAAGAACCTTTATTTCTGTGATTGTCGGATCTCTGTCTTCTGTATTTTTAAAATAATTTTGGATCAGCGTCAAATCGTCTTTACTCATGGCAAGTCCGCGTTCAATTCTGAATTCTTCTATTTCTTCCGGTTTTTTGTGAATAAAATTTTCAATAATTTCAATATCTCCGACGGCTTCTATTTTCGGCGTGAGAGTTGCTGGTTTTCTTTGATGAGCTATTTGAGAATCAATAGGATTTAATAAATATTCTTTAATTTGATGTATTTCTTTGGTAGTAAGTTCTCCTTTTAAGAGATAAATTTCGGCGCAACGGACAGTCGGTATTTCTCCGTGCGTTAACAGTTGAACGGCTTGCGCGGCAAAATCCGCTCTTTGGTCGTACTGCCCCGGAAGATATTCTATAACAAGAGGAGTTTCATCTTCATCCATCGGATAAACTTCTTCGTAAATAATATCGGTCGGCGGTTCATAAAAAACAGTCGATTTAGCGTTATCGATGTCATCTTTTTTTAAACCTTCTATGTCATATCTAGTTATTATACGTATGCCTTTTAACGTATTGATCTTAATATAATTTTTTATTTCTTCAAAAAGAGCTGTTGATTTTACTGCAAATTCTTGTTTTTTTTCCACGAGCAATCTTGTAACCACGTAATTCTCCATTTCGCTAAATTAACAAGTTTCAGGGGGAAAATATCATTTGTCTAAACAAAACTGCTGAAAATTTTAAGAGATAGGCGATTTTACTGTGATTTTACGCGCTTTATTTTCCTATGCAAAAAGAATCGAATATTTTGTTGATTATTTCATCCGGCGCTAAAAAACCGTAAATTTCGTTAAGTGTTTTAAGAGTTTCGCGAATATTTTCCGCAACTATTTCAATATTTTGCGAAACGTCTGTAAAATTCATAATTTCAAGCATATTTTTAATAATCTCCGCCTCTCTTTGACTTGTTAAAAAAGTGTTGTAGCTTTTCTCAGGGAGTTTTTTTTCAATTTGCGATGTTAACGACGACACGACGTTTTGAATGCCGAAATTTTGCAATGCCGAAATTTTTAAATATTCTATGTTGTTTTTTTTTAAAAATTCAATTTGTTTATCATTTTGTAAAAGATCGGTTTTGTTCAAAATCGCTATTAAGATAGGTATATTTTTAATCAATTCATAGTCATTTTTAAATTCAGAATCGTCAGGACTAATCACCCACAACGCCGCAAGCGCTTTTTCAATTTCTTTTTTTGTTCTTTTTATTCCCTCGTTTTCAATTTCATCGTCGCTTTTACTAAATCCTGCGGTATCAAATAATCTTATAACAATGTCGTTAAAAGAAATCGTTTCAGTGATTATATCCCTTGTAGTTCCGGCTTTTTCACTTACAATTACCCGATTTTCGTTGAACAGACAATTAAAAAGCGAACTTTTTCCGGCATTTGTTCGACCGACAAGTACTACCGGAATGCCGTTTTTGATTTTTTTTAATTGTGTGTATTTTTCTTTTTGGATTGAAATTTTTTGAGAAACGTCCGTCAGAATTTCTTTAATTTTTTCGCGGTTGTCAGATTCTTGTTTTAAATCGTCGGTTTCCCAAAATTCGATTTCGCTTTCGATTTCGACAAGAATGTTTTGTAATTTGTTTTTAATTTCATCAAAAAATTCGCGTCCTTCTCCGTTGTATAGCGCCATTGCGTTTTTGTGAGAATAATAATCTTTCGCCGAAATTACCGCGTTTATAGCTTCCGCTTTATGCAAGTCGATTTTACCGTTCAAAAACGCTCGTTTTGTGAAATCGCCTTTACCTGCCGCTACAGCGCCAAGTTCAATCATTCGTTTGATTATCCGCTCAACCGTGATTTGTCCGCCGTGGCAAAAAATTTCTATTACGTTTTCGCCGGTAAATGATTTCGGTGCAAAAAATACCGCCGCCATAACGTCGTCAATTATTTCGTTGTTTTTACCGGCAAGTGTGAATCGCTTTATATGCGAATGTTTAAAATCAAAGTTTTCGTAATTTTTTATTGATTTTGAAAAAATCTCAACCGCATTGCCGCCGCTCATTCGGATAACTGCGACCGCTCCCGTTCCTTGAGCCGACGACAATGCGACAATCGTTTTATTCATTAAAACCGACTAACCGATTTCCGCCAAAATATCGCCTTCTTGAACCATGTCTCCGACTTTAACGAAAATATCCTGAACCGTTCCGCCGGTTTCAACCAGAATCTCGTTTTCCATTTTCATCATTTCTACAATGAGCAAACAGTCGCCGGCAGACAAAACATCACCCTTTTGAGCGGCCATTTTGAAGATTTTACCTGGCATCGGCGATTTAATCGGCATACCTTTTCCTATGTGTACGACGGGTTCTTTTTCAATTCCAGAAACAATCTCGGTTTGATACTCTTTACCGTCAACAATGGTTCTATCGCCCGCTATTTTAACCGCGTATTTTCTACCGTTTAGAGTAACGGTGTATTCACCGTTGCCGGAAGCCGTAGCGGATTTGGAACCTTTGCGAATACCCAATTCGCCTTTTCCTTGCAGAAACGCTACGCCTTTTTCTTTACACGCTGAAACGATGAATATATTTTCGTCGGTAATCGGTAAATTTTCCGCCTCAAGAATTTTTCTCGCCGCTTCAACGCCTTTGCTTTCATCCGAATCGTTTAATTCTATAACCGTTTTTGTCGTAGGCTGCAAATTAAGTTTTTCCGAAGCTATTTTTACGATTTCAGGATCCGGAGCGACCGGAGTTTTTCCAAAATATCCCAAAACCATTTTCCCGTAACCGTCGGCGATTTTTTCCCATGGCTGCGACATTGTGTTGTTGAACGCTTGTTGAACATAGAATTGCGAAACAGGAGTTACGCTGGTTCCAAAACCGCCTTTTTCAACCACTTCCGTCATATTTTCAATCATCTCCTGATATTTATTCATAAGATTGTTGTCGCGAAGCATTTGAGTGTTCGCCGTCAAAGCCCCGCCGGGCATAGGCGACCATGGAATAAGCGGTTCCACCGATAACGCTTCGGGCGGAAGGAAGTATTCTTTAAGACATTCTTTAAGACATTCTTCAACTTTACGGACTCTATCCGGGTCAATATCAATTTCGTAATCGCCGCCGTGCAACGCGTTCCACATAACCAAAATATCGGGAGAACTTGTTCCGCCGCTGACTGGAGCAAGCGACAAGTCTATAAAATCCGCACCCGCTTTTATCGCCGCTTTGTTTGCTATAACGCTCAATCCTGCGGTTTCGTGTGTATGAAAATGAATGGCGGCGCTTGACGGAATCAGTTTTTTTGTTTCTTTTACGACATCAAATACGATATTTGGAGCGGTTGTGCCGGAAGCGTCTTTGAAAGCGATTGAGTCAAAAGGAATTTCCGCTTTTAGAATATCTTTTACGACTTTTACATAAAATTCCGCATTATGTGCATTCCCGCGGCAGTGCGGCGGCAACCCCATCATAGTTACGGTAACCTGATGCTTAAGCCCTGCGTCAACAATCGCTTTTGCGCTCGGAATTAAGTTGTTCAAATCATTAAGCGCGTCAAAATTGCGAATCGTCGTTACTCCGTGCTTCTTAAAAAGCTTTGCATGAAGATTTATTATATCTGTCGGCTGTGATTCCAATCCTACGACATTTACTCCGCGCGATAAACTTTGCAGGTTTGCGTCAGGACCGGCCGCTTTGCGGATAGTGTCCATTGCAGTAAATCCATCTTCTTGACAATAAAAATAAGCCGACTGGAACAACGCTCCGCCCGCCGTTTCCAAATAAATAATTCCGGCATTAACTGCGGCGGTAATCGCTTCAAGATAATCTTCGCTTCTTACTCTCGCGCCGTAAACGGATTGTAACCCGTCGCGAAACGCCGTACACATAAAACCGATTTTTTTAGCCATATATTAACTCCTTTTTTACATTGCCAAAATGGACCATAAATAACCAGCCGCAATCGCAGAACCGATAACTCCTGCAACATTCGGAGCCATTGCGTGCATCAGCAAGTGATTGTTTTTGTCTTCTTTGTGACCTTCGTGTTGCACGACGCGCGCCGAATCCGGCACCGCCGATACGCCTGCCGCTCCAATTAACGGATTTATTTTGTCTCCGTCTTTAAGAAACAAATTCATTAATTTTGCGCCTATAACTCCCGAAGCCGTAGCGAAAATGAATGAAAACGCGCCTAGTGCAAAAATTTCAACCGATTGCGGTTTCAAAAACACGTGAGCTGCCGTAGAAGCGCCTACAGAAATTCCAAGAAGCGCTGTGCAAGTATCCAAAACTGCGTTTCTCGCCGTCTCCGCCAATCTTTCGGTTACTCCGGATTCTTTAAGCAGATTTCCAAACATCAGCATCCCTACCAAAACAAGAGAACCAGGAACAATTATAGCGCAAACCAGAAATACGATAATGGGAAATATGATTCTTTCTCGTTTGGATACGGGACGAGAAGGTTTCATTCTTATTAAACGTTCTTTTTTTGTCGTGAGCAATCTCATTACCGGCGGCTGAATTACCGGAACGAGCGCCATATACGAATATGCCGCTATAGCGACGGGACCAATCAAATGAGGCGCGAGATTTGAACACAAAAATATTGAAGTCGGTCCGTCGGCGCCGCCGATAATTCCGATGCTTCCCGCTTCTTGAGGAGTGAATCCCAAAGCTAAAGCGCCGATTAAAGTAGCGAATATTCCAAATTGCGCCGCTCCGCCCAACAATATAAGTTTCGGATTTGAAAGCATAGTAGAGAAGTCGGTTAACGCTCCGATTCCAAAGAAAATGAGCGGGGGAAATATCCCGTTTCTTACGGCGTAATAAAAATAAGAAAACACGCTGGCGTTGTTGTTAAGAAATATATTTTGGTCGCCGTAAGCCTGATTCGCTCCGTTTGCAACCACTCCGGTGTCGTAAACGCCAAGCTGCATTCCGGGAGTGATGGGAATATTTCCCAAGATTATACCGAAACCTATAGGAACCAGTAAAAGCGGTTCATAATTTTTGGAAATGCCCAAATATATGAAAATTATACCTATCGTCATCATGACAAGGTGACCGGAAGTTAAACCGTAAACGCCGGTCGATTTCAAGAATCCGAAAATATTTTGAAAAAGTATATCCATTTTTCGCCCTCATTTCCCGCTGTTGTGTGTATTGTGAAAAGCGACGGCGACAACCGCCGCGACCGCTTCGACAGGCGAGGAATTATCGCTTGTCGGTTTTTTAATTTCTTCCCCGGAATTGTCGGGGAAATATCTGTTCAATACAATGAGGATTCTTGGGAGAAATGCGATTATGAATGCAATTATTACCAAACAAAAAATAACCACAAACATTCCGATACCAGTCGCAAGCCAACCGTTTACATAACCTGATTCTCCGATTGGAGCGGAGACTCTTGCAATGTCGAATGAAAATGAAAAACCGTCCATAATAAGCCAACCCTTTTTCTTGAGAAATACTTTTTTGACAAAGGTAAAATATGTTTTGTGCAAAGTCAAATTGTGTAGATTTTCTGTTTTTTTAATTTTTTCAAATGTAGATATTTTTTAAACGGCATTCTCTGAATTAAGGTTAAACAAGATGTTTCTCGAAAAAACGGCAAACTGCGAAAAACTTAAAAACATTTTACTTTTCACTCTCAACAATAAATTATATTTTAAAAAAATAAGGAGAAAGTATGCCAAAATATTTAGACCCGAAAAACGATTTACTGTTCAAGAAAATATTCGGCGAACACAAAAATTTGTGTATCAGTTTACTCAATTCTTTGTTGAAATTTGAAGATAACGAACAAATAGATTGGATAGAATACGATACTAACGAGCTTATTCCTCAAATACCCGCCCTTAAGGACGCTATCGTCGATGTTCGCTGCAAAGACAAGAACAGGACGTCAGTTTATACTTGCTCAGCCGGTATATTCTCTTAATTTGGCTAACGAAATATTTGAAGAAAGTCCGGAGATGAAAAATGTTTATTATCATCGGTACAAGATAGTGAATATAGAAAATACAGATAAGCGGATAAAAGATTTTCAAACTTACCGGCTTGCCTGTCGAAGAAATAAAAAATCTATAGCATTTATACTGTAGCTTATTATTTTCAGCGATAAAAATATTGAAAGGAATAAAAAATATGTCGGGAAAAGTGGCGTTAATTACCGGGATTACCGGACAAGACGGGTCTTATCTTGCGGAATTTCTTCTTGAAAAGGGATACGAGGTACACGGAATAAAAAGAAGGTCGTCATCGTTCAACACGCAACGTATAGACCATATTTATGAGGATTTACACAGCGAAAATAAAAGATTTATTTTGCATTACGGCGATTTATCCGATTCGTCGAATTTGACGCGCATTATTCAGCAAACCCAACCCGACGAGGTCTATAATTTGGGAGCGCAGTCGCACGTGGCGGTTAGTTTTGAAAGTCCGGAATATACCGCCGATGTGGATGCGTTGGGCGTTTTGCGGATTTTGGAAGCGATTCGCCTGCTTGGACTCGAAAAAAAGACGCGGTTTTATCAAGCGTCAACTTCCGAACTTTTTGGCTTAGTGCAAGAAATTCCGCAAAAGGAAACGACGCCGTTTTATCCGCGTTCGCCTTATGCGGTCGCAAAACTTTACGGTTATTGGATTACGGTGAATTATCGTGAAAGTTACGGTATGTACGCCTGCAACGGAATTTTATTCAATCACGAATCGCCGCGTCGGGGTGAAACGTTCGTCACCAGAAAAATCACTCGGGGGCTTGCCAATATTGCGCAAGGTTTGGAAAAATGTTTATATATGGGAAATTTGAATTCTCTGCGGGACTGGGGACACGCCAAAGATTACGTCCGCATGCAGTGGCTTATGCTTCAACAAGAAAAACCGGAAGATTTTGTTATAGCGACGGGTGTTCAGTATTCTGTTCGTCAATTTATCGACTGGTCTGCAAAAGAACTCGGCATTAACATCAGATTTGAAAACGAAGGCGCGGACGAAATAGGAATTATTGAAAAAATATCCGGTAATAACGCTCCGGCGCTTAAATCAGGCGATGTCATTGTTCGCGTTGACCGAAAATATTTCAGGCCGGCCGAAGTGGAAACGCTTTTGGGAGATCCGTCCAAAGCGAAAGAAAAATTAGGTTGGACGCCGGTAATTACCGTTCAAGATATGTGCGCCGAAATGGTTCGGGAAGATTTGAAAGCGGCAAAGATGACTGCGTTGCTTAAAAAACACGGATACGAATTGCCGGTATCCGTGGAAAGTTAGGCTGCAAACATAGGATTGTGTATATAAGCGAACATTAAGTTTGGACGTTTTGGGTATGAAGGAGAAGATTGATAATGAATATAATAAAACTTCTGCGTATAGAACACTGGACAAAAAACTTATTCATCTTTTTACCTGTATTCTTCGGCGGACAATTGCTGAATATTTCCATATTACCGCTATGTATATTTGCTTTTTTTGCATTTTCTTTTGCGGCGAGTTCCGTTTATTGTTTTAATGATATTTACGATATCGAAACCGATAAATCACATCCATCAAAATGTAAAAGACCTGTTGCTTCTGGACAAATTTCAAAGAAAACGGCTTATGCGGTAATGGTTTTTTGTTTTTTGTTGTCTATGTTTATTTCTTTTATATTTTGTGAAAAGACAGTATTGTTTATTCTGTTTTATTGTTTAATGAATATCGTCTATAGTTTGAAATTAAAACAATATGCCATTATTGACGTGGTGATTATTTCGGTCGGTTTTGTGTTGAGAGTTTTGGTCGGCTCAGTTGCAAGCGAAATCGGAGCGTCGGACTGGATTATAATAATGACGTTTCTGCTGTCGCTTTTTATTGCGTTTGCCAAACGGCGCGACGATGTGGTTTTATATAAAAACACGGGAGTTCATCATCGCGAAAACACCAGCCGTTATAATTTGGAATTTATGAATCAGGTAATATCAATAATTGCCGCGATTACCATGGTGGCTTATATAATGTATACGCTTTCGCCTAATGTGATTGAGCGTTTTGGCTGTCAATATCTTTACTTTACCGCGATTTTTGTTTTGATGGGAATAATTCGCTATTTGCAGGTGACAACGGTGGATTTAAAAAGTGGAAATCCGACAAAAATTTTACTGCGTGACAGGTTTATACAGTGTTGTATTATAGGGTGGATTGTAACGTTTTATATCATTATTTATTTTAGGAAATAGGAGAAAAAATGAATCTTTTATTAATTTTCTCAAGTATTTTGCTTAATTCGGCGGCTCAACTTTTAATACGTAAAGGAATGCTGACTGTCGGAAGTATTTCAAGCTCCAACGCATTACAATCGCTTGTTTCTATGACGACAAATTTACATTTATGGGCGGCGATGTTGTCAATGAAATGATAGAGGAAAATAACAGGAAATATTCGGCTGAAAATGTATCGTTTTGTGTAAATTGTATATAATTGTCTTATTTAATATTTATCAAAGGAGTAGGTATGTTATTAGATTCAAGAGTCATAACAATATCAGGTGCAGCAATAACGCACCATAACGGCGGTTCAGGCGGCACATTCATTGGACGAGTAAACAGAACCGATACAGATGCTTTTTGGAGCAATACTGCAATATATACTGCAAGTATAACATCTGGTGGTGGAAATGGTTGGAACATTGTTAATCCTGGTTGCGTGACTAAAGGATTGGGTGCATTTGATATAATTTTAACGAACAATGGCTCCTCGTCATCGACGTTTACCGGGACGATTAGAGTACTCAAATATGAGCCGTAATTATGAGAGAAAAAAGGAGAATGTAAAAGAGACTGTACCAAAATTTGTGTAAATTTTCAAAACCATACAGTGTTTGAAAAATACAGGGATGCATTACTATCTATCTTTTAGTGAAAACTCTCGAATAATTAAATTAAAAGAAACAGAGAAAATGATACAGAAGAAAAAAATCTATGGGAGAAATTGTGGAACATTTTGAGATTATAAAATTTATTGCAAGTTTTAATAGCGTAGCGGCTGCGGTCGTTGTTATTTTTGCGATATGCGGAGGATTTGTTATTCTCGGCAAATTTTTAGGTTTGGACGTTTTTAAGCGATCGGATGTTTTTCGGGCATTTTGCGTTGCGGCGGTTGTCGCGCTTGCCGCCGAAGCGACGTTTTTCAATTTTCAATATTATTTGAAATTTTTTGCCGGTCCGGAACTTTACACTATGGATGTTGCGAAAGATAATCCAAATGTTTGGCGAACTTCCGACAAAACTTTGGCTGAAATATCAAATACGGACAGAGCGTTTGAGGTAACGTTTAAAAACCTTGACAGAAAAATTACTTCTTTATATACCGATTTGAATTACATTAATTCGGATATGGCGCAAATAACAGTCAAATGGTCGGACAAAGAAGGTTCCCATGAATTTAAGAAAATATTTTACAAAGGTTTGCCGTATGATAATTATACGCCGTTTCAGTCTCTTGGAAATGTATCGCGGCTTTCGATAGCGTTCAACGGATCCGTCAGTATCGCACAAATCGCTATAAATAAACAGATACCGTTTTATTTCAGCGGTCTTCGGCTTCTCGTCTTTTCGTTTTTACTGTTTGCGGCTTTTATGTTAATAAACAAAAATCTTCGCGTAAAAACGGCTTATTATTTATTTAGTCTCAAGTTTAATCCTTCCGATTTAAAACAAAATTTGATTTATGCGTTTTTTGTCGTTTTGTTGATAATCTTTTCATGGATATGTCTTTATACCACGACATTTACAAAATCGGCATTAGGGCATCCTCCCCATCAGAAGTACAACAAATATTTGGTCGATGCGTTTCTAAAAGGAAGAACATGGCTTGATTACGGCGATCCGAAGAAATTGCTTGAAGCGGAGGATATATACAATAATCAATGGCGAGCCGCTAATTTACAAGTGAATGTCGATTGGATGTGGGATTGGGAGTGGTATAAAGGAAAATATTATTCATATAACGGTCCTGTTCCTGCAGCGATTCTTTATGTTCCGTACAAAATGATTACAGGAAATTATTTGTCAAATCATGCGGGAATATTTCTGTTTTCAGCCGCGGCTATTATTTTATTGGCGATGCTTTGGCGGTTTTGCGTAAAAAAATACATGCCGGATTCTAAATTTTCTTTTTACTTGATTTCGTTTTTAACGCTGTTTTTTGCGAGCGGATTATTTTCGGTTTTGAATTTTCCGCGTTTTTATTCAATAGTTCAGGCGGCGGGGTTTATGTTTATCACAGCCGGAATCTTGTTATTGCTTAAATCGGTTGACGGCGAAAAAATAAAATATTTCAAATTGTTTTTTGCATGTCTGTGTCTTGCGCTGGTTGTCGGCTGTCGTCCGAATTTAGTTTTCGTATCGCTTCTTGTTCCGGTTGTTTTGTGGAGATACAAATCGTGGAAATTGTTTGCGTTTATTATGATTCCGTATATGATGGTCGCAATTCCGTTGTGTATGTATAATTATGCGCGTTTTGACTCTATTTTTCAATTCGGGCAAAAATATTGCTTAACCAATACTAACCTGACGGCAACCGGTTTATTAAATCCGATAGGTTTATTTTTCAGATGGCTTGTGTCTTTTATAATCAATATTTTCGGCACAAATCAATATTCGTTGATTTTCCCTTACGTCGAAACGTTCCCGCGAACTTCCGGCGATACCATACTGGGATTTCTGTTGCCCGGCGAAGCGTACTCCGGAATAATCAATTTTCCGATAGTATTTTGTTTGTTTTATCTTTTCAAAAACAAAATTAAGGAATTTAATATGTTATCGGCGTTTTTAATCATTGCCGCAAGCATAATCGCCGTCAGTTCGTTTACTCAATTGAACGGATATTCTGTAAGATATGTTTTGGATTTTGCCGCTTTTATAATTTTACCGTCTCTATTTTGCGCTTATTATTGGACAAGCGACACAAAAAGCGCACTGTCCGAAAATGTACGTTTGAAGGTAGTATATGTCGCGCTTTCGATAAGCGTATTTGTCGGTTTATGCCTTTTTGTGACAGGCGGATTAAACCATACGCAACTTCGCGATCCGGCGTTATACCGTTATCTTGAGTATTCGCTTAGTATTATAAGGCGGTTCTAAAGTTTACCGCCATTAGCCGCATTAGAAATAGTATTTCACATATGTTTTTATGTTTAACTAATCTTGAACATGTTTCTTATATAAGTTCCCGTTTTAGTATTTCTTGACATGGCGTAAAGGGATTTATTATATTTACGTAATCCTTTCGGGAGAATCTTGTTAAAATCAAGAGCGGTTGCGTTTTTGCGACGGTAAAGCCCAAACCGGAAAACCTGATTGGACGCAAAGCGTCATAAGACGTTTTGCAACAATGTTTTGAGGTAGAACTATGTCATCTTTACAAAAATTAAACCTGCGTTTCGGCGTGATTACGTTGATGATTTTTTTGGCGGCTATAAGCAGGATTATACCGCATCCGCATAACTTTGCGCCAATCGGCGGCATGGCTCTTTTTGGGGCGGCTTATTTCACAAAACATCGCTGGGCGTTCATCATTCCAATTATATCTATGTGGATAAGCGATTTGGCGTTGAACAATGTCGTTTACGGGCGGTATTTTGACGGTTTTGTCTGGTTTTACGCAGGTTCGTTTTTTACTTACGCAGCTTTTGCGCTCATAGTAGTGTTTGGTGTGTTTACACTTAAAAAAGTGCGTACGCCGAACATTATTGTTTCGGCTTTGGGGGCTTCGGTAATATTTTTTATCGTATCAAATTTCGGCGTTTGGTTTTCGGGAACTATGTATCCAAAAGATTTAGGCGGATTGTTAACATGTTTTGCGGCGGGAATACCGTTTTTCGGCAATACGGTTTTTGGCGATTTGGTTTACAGTGCGATATTGTTCGGATTGTTTGAATTAAGTACGCGCCGTTTTCCGCAGTTACGGTCGCAGCCTGTCATAAAGCAATGAATGAACGGCTATATTCAGGTATATACCGGTAACGGAAAAGGCAAAACGACTGCGGCTTTAGGGGCGGCGTTGCGCGCCGTTGGAGCTGGTATGAAGGTGTTTATAGCGCAATTTGTCAAGGGGCGTGAATACTGCGAAATATTTGCAGCTCGTAACTTCCTGCCTGCCGTAACGATTAAGCAATACGGATTGGACTTCTTTATAACACACGTTCCGACGCAAGCCGATGTTGATATTGCCGTTAAGGGATTAAAAGAAATATCAAAAATTATATTATCTAACGAATACGATATGGTTATATTGGACGAAGCGAATATAGCCGTTTACTATAATCTTTTTACTTCGACACAACTCATATCCATATTGAAAAACAAACCCGAAACGCTTGAAATAATCATTACCGGACGCTACGCTTGTCCCGAAATATTAGAAATTGCGGACTTGGTAACCGAGATGAAAGAAGTGAAGCATTATTATACGCAAGGCGTTAAGGCGCGTAAAGGAATAGAGTGTTAACTATGGAATATTCGCTGAGCGGCATTACGGCGGAAATCGATGTCGATAAATATATCCTAAATTATCACACCCCTGACGCTTTTATAGAATATTGCAAACAATGTAATCGTTACGGCGCTTGCTGGGCGTGTCCGCCTTTTGATTTTGATGTGGACGTGTATTTGAGGAATTACAAAAGCGTGCGCATAATTGGAACAAAAATAACTTTAAGCGATGCGCTTATTAACGAGTGTGCGGAATTAGAGCGATGCAAAAATGTTTCATATAGAATTATCGGGGAAGTAAGGCGTGATTTGGATAATAAATTACTTGCTCTTGAGCGGCGGTATCCGAACAGCCGCGCTTTTTTTGCCGGAAGTTGTCGGTTTTGCAAGCGGGAAAAATGTATGCGTATTTCCAAAAAGCCGTGTTTATATCCCGATAAAATTCGTCCGTCGCTTGAGTCTTTAGGTTTTGACGTAGCTAAAACATCGTTACAGTTATTAAAGTGCGAGCTAAAATGGGGAAGTAAAGAGCGTCTGCCGGAGTATTTTGTTTTGGTAAGCGGATTTTTTATGAATAATCTGACCGGTAGATCGTCCTAAAAATCCATAACGTCGTTATACAATTCTTCTAATCTTTTTCGCAAAAACTTTATAGCGTAATGCTTGCGCGAAAGAACAGTATTAATCGGAGTCTTAGTTTCCTGTGAAACCTCTTTTACGGAAAAATCCAGTAATTCGGTCAATTCAAAAACTTCACGTTGTTCCTTTGGCAGTTCGGCGATAGCCGCCTGTATCTCTTCAAGAATCACGGCGCGAAGCATTTCAGTCTCGGGGGTTGCTTCTTCACCATAGATAAAATCCGCGATCTCTTCAAAAATGTATTCATCGTCTTCGCTGTAATATACAGGAAACGATACTTCTTTCTTTTTTCTTTGTCGGTCGATTATTTTGTTGCTTGCGGCTCGATACAGCCAAGCCGCGGCATTGTCTATCGGATTGACCTCGTCGTCTGCCTGCATAAAATTGAAAAACACCTCCAACAAGATGTCCTGCGCATCTTCAAAACTATCGACACGCCGACGAATGAAGTTCAAAAGCCGCTCTTTTGTATCCGAAAAAACTTGCGCCGCGGTTTTCTTAGACACTTATCTTACCTGTTTTTTTCACTTTGGGCAAAGAAATACGTGCCGAGCATAAGACAAACGACCGTCAACAAAAGTATCGCGGCAAAATTTACCATCGGATTAAACATTACCACACTGTAATACTCAGGACTTCCTCTGTAAACCACCGCCCGCACAAGGTCTATGCAGTATGTCATCGGCATAAGTCTGTTCAAAATCAAAAGCGCCCCCGACGAATTATTAATCGGTATAACCGCTCCCGACAAAAACATCTGCGGCATAGTTATAAGCATAACGGCGAAATTAGCCGTTCTCTTGCTTTTTACAAGCCCGATTACAAGCATCGACATCGCTCCGCCGCAAAGACATATAAGCGGAGACAGTACAAGAATAAGCGCTAACTTTTCCAAAGGTAACGTTATGCCCATGCAAAATCCGACGAGCAATGTACCGCTCATACTTAATATTGCCGCAAACGCTGAACCCAAAATCTTTCCTATGATAAGGGAATAACGAGAAACCGGCGCTACAAGCATCTCTTGATTAAAATTAGTTTCACGGTCGTCCACAAGCGATGCCATACCGGTTGTCGTAACCATAAAAAGCATATTAACCAACATTCCAACCAGCATAAAACTTCCGAACCTGAAATCAAGTCCGCCCGCCATGTTTTGCATAAGATTACCGCCTATCATCCCCATTAATATAACAGGATACATAAGACTCATCACTATGGAACCCACAGATTTAAAGAATATCGTAATCTCTCTCGCCGTAACGGTAACTATTGTGTTCAGTTCACGAAATATCCGCGTTGCGTTTCCCGCCAAAATAACTTCACTCATGCGGCAGCCTCCTTGGAATTAGTCAAAAACTCAACGTAGGCGTCTTCAAGCGACGGTTCGTGCGTCTTCAAAACCGTAAGTTTCGTAGTAAGCGAAGAAATTATCTCCTGCGCCGACTTTACACATTGAACAATTATTTGCCCGTTCGCCGTAAACGGCAATCCCAGAGCCGTAAGTTCGGCTGTCAATGCCGTTCTGTCGTCGGCATCCAAATATAATTCGCGCTTAAGCAACCTGTTTTTTAATTGCGACGGCGAGCAGCAAGCCGAAATCCGCCCCTTGTTTATCAAGCATACCGTATCTACATTTTCCGCTTCGTCTATATAATGCGTTGTCAAAAACACTGTCGTTCCGTAGCGTTTGCGGGTATCGTTTATGTATTCCCACAACGAACGGCGGCTCACCGCGTCAAGTCCTTGTGTAGGCTCGTCCAGAAAAAGCACGTCCGGAGTATGTATAAGACTTCTTATAATTTCTAATTTTCTCTGCATTCCACCCGAAAGTTTTTTTATCGGCTTAAACAGAACGTCCTGTATTCCCACTATTTCGGCAAGGTCGGTCAATCTTTTTCTATATTCCGCAGGCATCGACTTAAAAGCCGGACGATACCCATACATTCCATACAGACATGCATGAAAGCGAATATTCTGTTCCGCCGACAATTGCGGGTCAAGGCTTGGCTGCTGAAAAATAATTCCCACCTTTTCTCGAACGTTGCGCGCCTGTTTTTCTATGTCGAAGCCTGCAATCTTAACTTCTCCCGAAGTTTTCGACAGCGTGGTGGTCAGGATTGAAATCGTTGTCGTTTTTCCTGCGCCGTTTGCGCCCAAAAAAGCAAAGAACTCTCCTTTTCCCACAGAAAAACTTATGTCGTTTACTGCCGCTTTGTCGGCGTTTTTATAGCGTTTAACAAGGTTTTTTACCGATACGACAGTATTATTCATTTCCGCTCTCCACTTTTTCACCGTTTATTTGTTTGTTTCTTTTTTCGTTGTCTGTTGTGGATTGTTTCGTTTCCCTTTCATCGTTTGAATAACCGTGAAAGCCCGAAAATTTTTCGCGGAATCTAAAAAAATCCTTTTCTTTTTTGATGAATTCCATACGTTCGTCTTCGTTCATGTTTATCCATCTTTCCCGTAACTTATTGCCATGCTTGCCTATCTGATGGATAGCATAGCTTTGCCCGCCGCCAATACCTCCAAAAAGAAGCCGAACAAGTATAAGCAGTCCTACCGCTTGCGGATAATTAATCTGCGGCGATACAAAAATCTTCGGCATAAGCGCGTTCCACAAAAGCATTACCGCCGCGCCGAACGCCGCGCACATAACAAGCATTGCCAAAACGCCTGCAAACTTGAATTTAATAAAATCTCTCATAGATTTATCCTCCTCTACTATAATAGACGAATGAATCTGGAAAATATTTTACGATAGTTGAAATTATTTTATATATTTTAACGATTCAAAGATTTTTCGTTTTCATTCCAGAAACATAGCGTCGCCGTAACTGAAAAATCTGTAATTCCGCGAAACGGCGATTTGGTATGCGTTCAAAACCTTTTCTCTGTCGTAAAACGCCGAAACAAGCATAATAAGCGTGGATTGCGGAAGATGAAAATTGGTAATTAAACCTGAAATTACGCCGAATTTATACGGAGACAATATCATAATCTTCGTAGAATTATGTCCGCTTTTTATTTTTTTCCCGTCAAACGCGCTTTCAAGTGCGCGAACAACCGTCGTTCCTACGGCGATAATTCGATTTTTATGTAAAAGCGCGTCATTGAGCGTGTCGGCTGTATCTTGTGCAATAAAATATTCTTCGGAATGCATATTATGTTCCAAAGGATTGTCCGTTTTTACAGGACGAAACGTTCCGATTCCGACTTTTAACGTTAAAAAATGCAACTTTACACCCTTTTTGCGAATATTTTCCAAAAGTTCTTCGGTGAAATGAAGTCCGGCGGTAGGTGCGGCGAGAGCGCCTAGTTCTTTTGCGTAAATCGTTTGATAATCGGAATTATCTTGATTGTCGGCTCTTCTGTTCATATAAGGCGGGAGAGGAATTTCGCCGTATTCGTCAAGAATTTCAAAAATATTTTCTGTAAATCTTACTATTTTTGCGCCGTCCTCTGCGTTTTCAATTATTTCAAAGATTACATTTTCATTCTTTTCTAAGAATAATTTGCAGCCTGTTTTGAGGCGTTTGGCGGGTTTTGCAATTATCTGCGCCGAAAAATTGTCGAAGATCTTAACGAATAGAAATTCTACTTTCGCTTTCGTGTCCTGCTTTATTGCAAACAGTCGGCATTGTAAAACTTTTGTGTCGTTGAAAACCAAAATATCGTCTTTTTGTAAAAAATCGACAATTTCGTAAAACTTTTTGTGATAAATTTCTTCGGATTTTCTGTTTATACACATCAATTTCGCGTCGTCGCGTTTTTCAAGCGGTCGTTTTGCTATTAAATCGTTTGGAAGTTCGTAAAAAAAATCGTTAGTTTTCATTTAATTTTTTCGATTATATATCGCGCCGATTCTAATGCGTTATTCATGTAACGCACGGCTTCTTCATATTCTTTACTCAAAAAGATATTTCGCTCATGAATTGTCATTGAACCTCCCAAGTCCATATGTAATATACTACGTTTTTACAAGAATGTCATAAATAAAGATGACTTTATAAATTTTGTTCGTTTATATTCCCTTAATTTTTTCAATCAAATCGAATCCGTCTAATTCCATTTTTGAAAAAGCGAACCATTTTTTCCCCAAGTCTTTCAAACTTGCTCCTAAAAGATAAATATCCTTACCGTCAATAATTAAAAATCTGTCATGGCAAAGATTAAATATTTTTGCTTCGATAAACGGATATTGCTCGTTAAATTTCTCGACGTCTAATTCCAATTGTTTTGATATATCTTTTGTCAGCAATGTAACTTTTACGTTATCGGATTTTTTACCGAGTATAGTCAAAACGGATTCGTCGATATAATTATCTATCAAAATAATAGACATCTTTGCGGATTTGATAATTTTATTCGCCAAAAGATAAGCGTCAAAAATTTGTCCGTCAAAGAATATTCCACATTTTGGAATAAGTTCTCTGTTTTCTAAGGCGTCAAATATTTTGTCTATTTTATGATCTGTTTCTATTTGTTTTTGTTCGACGCTTTCAATTCTTTGAATAAGCCCGATATTTTTGGAAATCAGTTTTCGCATAGTTACGAAAGTTTCCATTATTCTAACGCTTACTGTGATGGCGGTAGAGCTGTGAAGAACTGCGGAAAGCATAGAAACGCCTTGTTCTGTAAATGCAAAAGGCGGTCGCCTCAATCCCATCTTGTCTTCGTTGGAAATCACAATTTGTGATTTCCAATCGGCAAACTCGCTATAATTTAATTGAAACATAAACGATGAAGGAAATCTTTCAATGTTTCGCTTAACGGCTTGGTTTATTATTCGTGTTTCCACACCGTACAACTCCGCTAAATCTCTATCAAGCATAACCTGTAAGTCGCGAATTGTAAAAATTCTTGATTCTATTTCGTTCGTAAGTAAAGTTACGGAATTTGACATTTATATTTCCTCATATATTCCCTTAATTTTTTCAATGTAACTTTTACGTTATCGGATTTTTTACCGAGTATAGTCAAAACGGATTCGTCGATATAATTATCATCTACTTTAATTTGTTTGTTATGTATAAATATACTATAAGTTTTACAAAAAGTCAATAAATTATAAGTAGAGTTAGCCGGTAGTATTACGTCCGATCTATAAAAAGCGACAAGACAAAATTAAGTATAATCTAATAACGTTAACTTTCTATTAATCCGTAACTTTTCCATGTTTTACGTAACATTTTGAAAAAATCCGCTAATAAGTTGATTTTTTTCAAAAAATGCAAATTTCCTTGTTACGTAATTACGGCATATATTATATTACA
>JAIRUI010000054.1 GCA_031254455.1 Chitinispirillales bacterium
AAAATATATCCAAACCTTTCTTTTGTTTCGGATAATCATCGTAAAGTTTTACAAGAATATCATTTTTGCTTTCGGGCATAACTTCCGTTCCGAACGGAGAAATTATTCTGTACATTTCCGGGAATTTTATCGTTTGAATTTTATCGTTAATGCCTAACTGTTTAAAAACACCTCTTGCAACGCCGCCATCGGCAAACGGAACGGTATGAATCCCTGACTCAAAGTAATAATTTTTTCTTCTGAAATTGTGCGCATATCCACCTATTCTGTCGTGTCGTTCAATTACAACGACTTTAATTCCAGCCTGCGCCAAAAATGCACCTACGGTAAGCCCTCCAATTCCCGACCCTATAACAACGACATTCACTTGTCTTCCTTTTGAATTTTTTCCATTAAAGATAATTCTTGGACTTGGTAAAACGCAAGTCATTAAATAACATTTGTGTTTTTTAACGGAATTTTAATTTTTTAAATTTCTAAAAAATTGATTTATAAGAAAACTAAAATTTCAAAACAAATCGGCATGCAATTTCATTGTTTTCAGGAGAAAAATCGGCCGAAATATCGAATTTATTTTCAAATTTACTTAAAGACGCATCGACGTAAGCGTCCGTCATTCCGTAAATATAAAAAATAATCGAATACCAAAAAAACATTGTTCGGCGTTTTGCAGCATCCTTGTATCTATTTTGCCAAGCGTCAATTCTATCTTCTTTTGAAAGTTCTTGAAACGTACTGTCTCGACTTAAGTGCCCGACAAAATCCTGAGATTTTTTCATCAAATATTGGTATTGTACTCCACCGAAAACAAATGCGGTTTGGGTCGCGATAGTAAGTCCGGCTTTAAACCATTCTCCGTTGTAGAATTGTCCTGCCCCCGAAAATGGAATCGCCGACAATGCCATAGCGGTTCTCGGATTTTTATTTTCAACTCCGTAAAACCTGTTTGAAACACCGAAACCGTCAATAATATTCCAAATTCCGACAGCGGCAAATAGCGCCGATGCGTTGTAATATCTGACTTTTCCCGCTATATTGTCGTATTCGGCGAGTTTGATTTTGTTTGTAAACCGCATGGTGTCTTTTGCTGTGAAAGTTCCGAATTTAGCCATATTTAACGAATCGTTTAATGAATAAATTTTGTTGAAACTTTTGTGATAGTTTTTCCAATAATTTAACGAAATCCATCCTATGATTCCGTCAGTTCCCAGAAATAAAAAACCTCTTGTAAAATGTTTCGTGTATATTTGTCCGCCGCCCGGAACAATTGAAAGCGGCGCGGTAATAAAAGGGTTGTAATATTTTACGCTGTCTTTTTGCGGGATTTCGGATAAGACGGATTTTTCGACTGCAAAACAGTTTACAGAATTTGCAATCATCATAATTATTATTATTTTTTTTATAACAAACTCCAATTTATTTCCTTTTGATTTGTTTTTTTCAAAAAATCGTTTATTTGTGAAAAAGGTCTGCTTCCCAAAAAACCTTTATTTGCGGAAAGCGGGGACGGATGCGGGTTTTGAATTATTTTGTGCCTATTTTCGTCTATTAGATTTTTTTTTCTTTGAGCAAAATTTCCCCACAAAACAAATACTTTTGGAGCGCCCGTTTTTACTAAATACGCAATTACTTTGTCGGTAAAATATTCCCATCCGATTTTTGAGTGTGAAGCGGGAGAATTTCTTGTGACGGTTAAAATAGAATTTAATAACAAAATATTTTGTTTTGCCCAATTAGTTAAATCGCCGTGAAGCGGAATTTTTACACCTAAATCATTTGACAATTCTTTGAATATATTTTTTAGCGACGGCGGAATTTTTATGTTTTGGGGGACAGAAAATGAAAGCCCCATTGCTTCATCTTCACCGTGGTACGGATCTTGTCCAAGAATCACTACCGAAATATTTTCCGGATTTGTAAATTGAAACGCTTTAAAAATATTTTTTCTATTAGGGAAAATAGTTTCGTCTTTGCTGAGTATTGATAATTTTACATCAATTTCTTTTAATAAATTTTCTTGTAAAGCAAAAAAAACGTTCCAACTTTTATCCCAGTTTCCTATTAAAAAATCCATGAATCAAAAACCTCGTCAAGTACCGAAATCACGTCTTTTTTATTTACATTGTCAAGAATTTTAGATTTTCCGATAGACGTGGGAAGAACGAATTTTAATTTTCCGTTCGCTTTTTTTTTGTCCGAATTCATTGCCCTGTAAATGGAATTTGCAGAGATTTTGTGCGGAATCTCAGGGATTCTCAAGATTTTAAGCGATTGGTTTAAAATTTTAGCTCGTTCTTTTTTTATTAAATTCATTCTTGTCGCTAATTTTACGGCGCAATTTATTCCGAGCATTACCGCCTCTCCGTGAAGCAAAGTTCCGTAACCGTAAATTTTCTCAAATGCGTGCGCAAAAGTATGTCCGAAATTCAAAAGCGCCCGTTCCCCCGTTTCCGTTTCGTCGCGGCTTACGATATCGGTCTTGATTTTTATTGAGCGGACAATTGCTTCTTGCATTTCGGAGTTTGAACGATTACATATTTTTTCGAAATTTTGCGTAATAAATTCAAAAGTTCTTTTTTGTCCGATATATCCGTATTTCGCTATTTCGCCGCATCCTGCAATGAATTCGCGGTCTGGAAGCGTATCTAAATATTTTGTGTCGATCCAAACCATTTTAGGCTGCCAAAAAGAACCGATTAAATTTTTCCCTATTGAGTTGTTTACTGCGGTTTTCCCGCCGACGCCGCTATCGACTGCGGCAAGTAAAGTTGTGGGAATTTGAATATAATTTATTCCTCTCAGTAAAACGGACGCAGCAAATCCGGTTATGTCGCCAACTACTCCGCCGCCAAACGCTATCATTACGCTTTTTCTGTCACATTCCAATTTCAACGCCTCGTCCAGAATGTAATTCAAAGTTTTCATGTTTTTGTATTTTTCACCGTCGGGAATAACTATTATTGATGAATCCGGCAAATTTCGTTTCCAATCCGAAAGATGATTTTCATATATTTTTAGAATTGTATCGTTAGTTACGATAATGTATTTTGTCGCCGGACAAAACTCTAAAATTGATGAATAGAAATCTATTTTTTCGTTAATGAAAATCGGATAACTCCTTTTGGCGAGAGAAACTGATAATTTCATTTTTCTTTCTCCTTATAATAAGAAATTGATAACTGCGGTGGAAAATCTTTCGCCTCACGCTTCCATCTTCTGTGCATCCAAACCCATTGCTCCGGATATTTTTTTATAAATTCGCCAAGTTTATCGTTAAATTTTTCCAGATTCAAAATAAAACTTTCCGTTTCGTTTTCCGTTTCAATTATTTCGGCTCTTTCAATGTAAAATAAATACTTGTCATTATTTTCGCGAATTAAAAACGACCAGGCAAGCGGAATTTTGTAGCGAGCAGCTATTTTTATAGGAGCGGACGGAGTAAACGCCTCTTTCCCTAAGAAATTTACAAAAATACCGTTATTGGTGGCGTCTTGGTCAACTAAAACACCGAAATTAAACCCATTTTTCAGATTTTTGAGAACATTTTTCATTCCACCGTTACGTTCGTAGTATTTTACTCCGTTCCGTTCACGAAGATTTACAAAAATTTTATCAATTCTTTTGTCAAACAGTCTTGAGCCGATTGACATTCCTTTAAAACCTAATTTTGCCGCAATATGTGTCTTTAATTCAAACGCAGACAAATGGCTTCCCAAAATTATCGTACCGTTTGGATTTGAAAAAATTTCCTTTGTCAAATTTTCGTTTTCAAGACGTACGATTTTGAAAAATTTTTCCTTTGAATATTCAGGAATTCTTATTCCGTCAAAAAAAGATTTACCGGCGTTTACAAAAACCCCGTTTGTTATTCTGTTTATTTGCTTTTGCGAATAATTTTCAAATACGCTTTTAAGGTTTTTCTTTGTAATTTCTCTTTCTTTTTTTAATATATGACCAAACAGAAAACCCAAGAATCCGAAAAGGCGCAAACCTAAAAAACGCGGCGTTTTTTTTATGATAAAAATCGCCGCTGAAAAAATAATGTATGCTATATCGTGCCGTAATTTTCTAGAATTTCTTGCCATAATTTATATCCATAAAATCACGACAAAATAATATATCGCTGGATAAAAACGTATTTATTATCGCCAAATATTATATTTACTCTATAATTTTCAAGAAACAAAAATTAAATTCAAAAGGATTTCGTTATGGGAAGAGCGTTTGAGTTCCGCAAAGAAAGAAAAATGAAAAGATGGGACAAAATGTCTAAATTGTTCCCCAAATTATCAAAAGCGATTACGCTTGCGGCTAAAGAAGGCGTTCTTGATCCGGAAATGAACGCGAAATTGCGGGCGGCGATTCTTAACGCGAAAGCGGAGAATATGCCTAAAGACAACATTGACGCGGCGATCAAGAGAGCGAGCGGAAAAGACGCCGACACTATTACTGAGGTTACTTTTGAAGGAAAAGGTTCTAACGGGGTTCAATATTTTATAGAATGCGCTACGGATAACAATACGCGTACGGTAGCCAACATTAAATCATATTTCAACAAACATGGCGGTCATCTGCTTCAAAACGGCGCGTTGGAATTTATGTTTACTCGAAAAGCGGTTTTTGAAATAGAAAAACGAAGCGGAATCGACGTTGACGCTTTGGAGCTGGAACTTATTGATTTCGGGCTTGAGGATTTGGAAGAAACCGACGACACGGTCTATCTTTATGGCGATTATACTGAATTCGGTAATATTTCCAAAGGGCTTGAAAAACTCGGAATTGTTCCTAGAAAAGCGACTTTACAGCGGATTTCGACCGCTCCGGTTGAACTTTCCGATGAAGAATACGATAAAGCCGAGTCGCTGATTGATAAAATTGAAGACGATGAAGACGTTGTGAATGTTTTCACTAATATTATGTGAGAGATTGTTTTCACTAATGGTACAGACGCGTTTTGACGCGAATTCTGTCGTGTAAAAATCTATTGTCTTAAACGCGCTTCTGTGTGAATTGTTTTTAAACTTTCATAAAACATAATAATATATAGGAAAGTTATGTTTTTTATTTATAGCCGCAATTTTTTGCAAGTTCGCGTCTCGACAAAAATTATTTTATTCATAAAAACAAACAACAAAACAGGGAATTTTTTGTGATTAGAGCGATTCTTTGTAATCCGTCGATTGATGTTTATTACAAAATTCCGAAATTCGGTGAACAGAAAGTTTTTACCTCGCTGGAAAATTTTTCATGTCCGGCAGGAAAGGCGATAAATTTTGCAAAAGCGGTAAAAATCTTGGGCGAAGACGTTGAAGTCTCGGGAATTGTTTCCGGTGACGATATTCTGAAATTCAAAAAATTTCTTGAAGAATACAAAATCGCTTACGATTTGCTTGAAGTTCGAGGAAAGACCAGAATTAATACGACGATTTTTGAGGAAAAAAGTCAAATTGCGTATCATCTCAACGGTGAAAACGAACAAATATTTGAGGCTGAAAGTTTTTCTTTCGCAGAGAAATTGATAAAAAAAATTGAAAAAGGTGATTTCTGGGCGTTTTGCGGCAGTATTCCAAAAGGATTTGACGAGGAATTCTACAAAAAACTCATTACGGAATGTAAGGCGAAAAACGTCAAGACGGCGCTGGATACTCGCAATAATCCGTTGAAATTCGGAATCAGCGCTATGCCGTTTTTAGCCGCCCCAAACGAAACGGAGTTTCAGGAATTACTCTCGGACGAAGTAAAAGGGTTGCAGAGCATAGTTTTGAAAGCGAAACGTTATATCGACATGATTGAATATTTTTTTGTAACTCTTGGCAAAGACGGCGTTGTCGCGTTTCATGGGAACGAATGCCTGCTTTGCTCTGCGGTAGAAATACAAAATCAGGTAAATGTCGTGGGGTGCGGCGATGCGTTTTTGGCGGGTGCGGTCGTAGGTTTTCAGCGCGGATTTTCGTTTGGAGAAGTTTGCCGTTTGGCGACCGCGTGCGGCGCGGCTAATACGCTTACTCGCGAGCCGTGCAAAATTGATATAAATTCGGTTTGGCGAATAATGGAAAAAGTAAAAATAGAAAGCGTATAATTTTTATGGAGAAAATAGCGGTTGTCGATTTCGGCGGGCAATACGCTCACTTGATCGCCAATAAAATCAGGAAATTAGGCGTTTATTCGGAAATTGTCCAAAACGACGTTTCGGCAGAAAAAATAAAAGAATTTTGCGGGATAGTTTTTTCGGGAAGTCCGCATTCGGTTTATGAAAAAAACGCACCGCATATCGACAAAAATATCTTAGAATCAAACATTCCTATATTGGGAATTTGTTACGGTCATCAACTTATTTCTCATCTTTTGGGCGGAACGGTAAAATCGGGAAATCAAAAAGAATACGGAATTTCTTTTGTACAAAAAGAAAAAAACGCCGAATTGTTTGACGGGCTTGCTCAAAGAGAACAAATGTGGGTGAGTCACGGCGACGAGGTCGAAATTTTACCGGACGGTTTTGAGGTTATCGCAAAAACAAACGAATGTCGGATAGCGGCTGCGCAAAACAGAAACAAAAAAATATTTGGAGTGCAGTTTCATCCCGAAGTAACGGATTCGATTAACGGGATTAAAATATTGGATAATTTTTTAACGATTTGCGGTGTGAAAAAAAATTGGAGTGCGCAAAATTTCTTTGAGGAATTATCCAAAGAAATTATTCAAAAAGTCGGCGATAAAAAAGTGTTTTTGCTCGTATCGGGCGGAGTGGATTCTACCGTCGCGTTTGCGATTCTTAACAAGATTCTGGGACAAGAAAAAGTACTTGGGCTACACATTGATAACGGGCTTATGCGCCTTGGGGAATCTGCGGATATTATTGATTATATGAAAAAAAACGGTTTTGAAAATCTGCATATCTATGATGCGAGCCAAGATTTCCTTTCCGTATTGGCCGGTGTTTTCGCGCCGGAAAAAAAACGGGGAATCATTGGGGACAA
>JAIRUI010000055.1 GCA_031254455.1 Chitinispirillales bacterium
TAAGAGAAAATCCGTTAAAATTATCTTGATTTTATAGATGTGTACACTCTGTGAATGCAATATAGTATTTTATATAAAAACATGGTATTTTTTTATCCTTAACTAGGATTGAACCTAAAATATATACCGTAGAAGAAATCAAAAAGCGGTTTGAAAAAGTTGCAAAGAAATACGAAATAGAAGAAATGTATTTATTCGGTTCTTATGCTCGCGGTGACGCTACTAAAAAAAGTGATGTCGATTTTTATATAAAGGTTGATAAAATAAGAACGTTAAAAAACAATTAAACAAAGAAGTATTTATAAGTAACAAAAACAGGTTTCAAAAAGTAACGGCGGCAATCACGCTCGCCATATTGAGCGTAACAATTACATTAACCGCAAAACCGGTCGATGTGTCAAAAGCGCAAGAAACCGCACAACGCTTTACAGAAAGTAAAATACAGAGCGGACTGCGCGGCGCGCCAACAAACCTCTCGTTGGTATATACGGGAACAAAAAACGCTTCCCAAACCCGTGCGGCGACAAATCCGCAATACTATGTGTTTAATATAAACGATAACGAAGGCTTTATTATCGTTTCCGCCGACGACGCCGCTCGCCCGATACTCGGCTACTCGACAAACAGCGGTTACGACAAAAACAACATACCGCCAAACTTTGCCAATTGGATGAGTTTCCTTCAGGAAGAAATTGCATACGCTCAAGACAACAACTTACCACAAAGTGCAGAAGCAAAACAGGAGTGGGAAAATGCACCGAGCGCAAACGCCAGAGGACTGCGCGCAGTTTCACCTATGTTAAAGACGCAATGGAGCCAATATAGCCCTTACAACAATATGTGTCCTATTCCCGAAAACCAATCCGGTCGCGCACTTGCCGGATGTGGATTGATTGCAACTTCACAGTTAATGAAATTTCACAATTATCCGGCAAAAGGACAGGGAGTAAGCCCTGCATATAACGATACTTATCATAGTCAGAAGTTCAGTGTCGCCTCAGTAAATTTTGGCGCGACTACTTACGACTGGGCAAATATGCTTAATTCATATACGGGAACGTCAACCGAAGCGCAGAAAAATGCTGTAGCGACTTTGGTAGCTCATGTCGGCGCAGGCTCAAAGGCTCTATACTCTACCGCAGGAAGCGGTTCGCAGCCCTGGGATATTCCGGTAGCGCTTGTCAAATACTACAAATACGACCGAAGCATTCGTCGTTTTCAGAGAGAATCCTACAACAATTCCGCTTGGGAAGCAATGCTGAAAGCGGAGTTGGATGCCGGACGTCCTATGTATTATGACGGCTCGGGAAGCGGCGGCGGTCATGCCTTTGTTTGCGACGGATACACAGACGACGGAAGATTTCACTTTAACTTTGGCTGGGGCGGCGCACAAGACGGAAATTACCTTACGACAGCGCTGATACCATACACCTCGACTCCATTCAATAACGGACAGAGTATTATTATTAATATAATGCCTGACAAAGGCGGGGCAGGCGCGTTTAACGGATATGCGGTCGACTTACTGACTTTCTCATCCGATAAAAACAAGGCTAATCATAACGAAACATTCAAAGTATCGGTGAAGTTTAAGAATGCGTCATGTCTGGATACCTTCCCCGGTGCAAAGGTTAATATTGCGATTGTAGATAACAACGACAACATAGTTGCGCTTGCAGGCGAAAGTTATACTCAGGGCGGTAACACATATTCGATCGAAAGCAGTAAACTGTCGAAAGAATGGTTTCCTACATATGATTCATGGACTTTAACCGTAAACTGCAAAGTTCCGGCAACTTCTCCCGAAGGTCAATACAATTTGAGGTTTGTAACCAGAGCCGATAATGAAAGCAGTTGGAAGATTGCAACGATTGGCAATCCTTCAGCCCTTCCGTTTCAAGTAGGAAGCAACACATACACCAACGCTCAGGTCCCTTCTATTTCTACCCAGCCCAAAAGCGCAAACGTGGATAAGAACGCGACGTACAGTTTGAACGTATCGGCAAGCGTAACCGACGGCGGGATTCTTAGTTATCAGTGGTACAGCAACACTTACTCCGGACCCGACCTTGTCGGAACTGCAATTTCCGGAGCGACAAGCGCGTCTTACGCAGTACCGACGGGAACTAACGGAACGGTATATTATTATGTGTTAGTAACAAATACGAACAACAATGTGAACGGCGCTAAAACGGCGACGCACAAAAGCGATGTCGTTGCGGTAACTGTGAGTGAAGCTTCGCAAACGGTAACCATAACTATACATTCGCAGCCCTTAGCGACAACGACGGTAACACAAGGCGTTATAACACAAAGTTTGACGGTTGAAGCAAGCGCCTCCGGAGGTGCAAGCCTTAGTTACCAGTGGTATGGATATAACGGAGGATGGGTGAAAATTGACGGAGCGACGAGCGCAAGTTACAAACTTCCGACAGACCTTAGCGTCGGAGAGCATTACTATTACTGCAATGTGGATGCAAAGGTGAATAATACGAGTGTTGTTCATAAGAATATAGGAACGCTTACTGTGGATGTGCTTAAAGCGGTTGAGTATTCGGTAACGGTCGTTAGTGGAACCGGAAGCGGGAATTATTTTCCGGGTAATACAGTAACGATAAAAGCCAATGCGGCGCCGGCCGGTAAAGATTTCCACATGTGGGAAAGTGAAGACGGCATAGTATTTGACAACGAACGCAGTGCGCAAACTACATTTAAGATGCCGGAGAAGGCGATAACCGTAAATGCGACATATTCGGTTAAATATTCGGTAACTGTAAATGACGGCGAGGGCGGCGGAAATTATTTTCCGGGTGATATAGTAACGATAAAAGCCAATCCGGCAGGTGCGAATAATGTCTTCTACATGTGGGAAAGTGAAGAAGACATAGCGTTTGGCGATATGTTCAGCGAGGAAACCTTCTTTGAGATGCCCATGAGTAACATAACCATAAATGCGACATATACGACCGATGTCGCCGTAATAAAGCCTGAAAAGTCGGAAAAGAAGGCTGGGATACTGCAAGGCAAGGCTGTGGTGTCGAGCGCTGCGCAATGGAAAGTTATATTACCCGACGGCAAAAAGGTATCTCATATGAAGGCGGTAATCTTTGACAATGTCGGGAACGTGGTGTTTGAAGCGGAGAGCGGAAACAACGATAAGATTTCGTGGGATTTGGCAAATCTTTCAGGAAGGACCGTAGCCAACGGCGCATATCTTCTTGTTGTAGAAGCCAAAAACGCAAACGGGAAGACTTATCCGTTCACCACAAAGTTCGGAGTAAGACGGTAAGTGAAATTATTTAAAAATTATTTCACTTAAACCGGTAACCGCGCAGCCGCAGGGCGTTGCTCAAAACCGAAACCGACGATAAACTCATTGCCGCCGCCGCTAAAATCGGATTGAGCGGCGGTCCGCCGAAAATGTGCAAAACTCCCGCGGCAACGGGGATGCCCAGAACGTTATATCCGAACGCCCAAAATAAATTCTGCTTAATATTTGTTATGGTTTTTCGGCTTAAATCTATAGCCAAGCCGACATCTCTCAAATCGTTTTTCATAAGAACTATATCGGCGCTTTCAATCGCTACGTCTGCGCCGTTTCCGATGGCGATTCCGACGTTTGCCTGCGCCAGGGCGGGAGCGTCGTTTATTCCGTCGCCGACCATAGCGACTATATTTCCGCTTTCCTGCAGCCTTTTGATTTCATTGCATTTATCGTTAGGAAGAACCTCTGAAAGCGTCTTATCTATTCCGACCTGCTTTGCGATAGCGGCTGCGGTTTCTCTATTATCGCCCGTTATCATAACGGTTTGGATCCCGATTTTATGCAAATTTTGGATTGCTTCCGCGCTTGAGTTTTTTATGGTATCGGCAACGGCGATAATTCCGGCGATTTCTCCGTCAATTACTGTAAAAATCGGCGTTTTGCCTTCTTTTGCAAATTCACTGTTCGGGATTTGAATTTGAGAATCTTCAAACAATTTTTCGCTGCCTACAAGTATGTTTTTCCCATTGATTTTTGCCGCGATTCCGCGTCCGGTAAGCGAATTAAATTCCGAAATTTCGAATAGTTCTATACATTTTTCTTTTGCAGAATTAACAATCGCAAAAGCAAGCGGGTGTTCGGACATTTTCTCGACGGAGGCTGTGATTTTTAGCAAATAATCTTCATCGTATTCGGGATTCAGCGAAGCAATATCGGTCAATATCGGTTTCCCTTCGGTTATCGTTCCGGTTTTATCAAAGACTACGACGTTGACTTTATGGGCGGTTTCCAACGCTTCTCCGCCTTTGATAAGTACGCCGTTTGACGCACCTTTTCCCGTCGCCGCCATTATCGCCGTCGGAGTGGCAAGTCCAAGTGCGCACGGGCATGCGATAACCAAAACGCAAATAAAGACGCTCATGGCGAATTCAATATCGAAACTCGCCAAATACCACGAAATCCCAGCGATAACGGCAATTATACAAACCGCCGGAACAAAATATCCCGAAACTATGTCCGCCGTTCGCGCAATCGGCGCTTTGCTTGTCTGCGCGTCTTCCACCAATTTTATGATTTGAGCGAGCGCGGTGTTTTTTCCTATTTTTTCGGCGCGAAATTTTATAGTTCCGCTTGTATTTATCGTCGCGGCAAAAACCTTATCGCCCGTTTTTTTATCGACAGGCATGCTTTCACCCGTAAGCATAGATTCGTCGATTGCCGAAATTCCCGAAACGACCTCGCCGTCAACGGCGATTTTTGCACCGGGTTTTACAACGATAATATCGCCGATTTTCACCTTTTCTATAGGAATTTCTTTTTCCTGATTATCCTCAATAATTATCGCGGTTTTTGGCGTAAGTCCCATAAGTTTTTTTATAGCGTCGCCTGTTTTTCTCTTGGAAATCGCTTCAAGCGTCTTTCCGAAAAGTACGAGCGTAATAATTACTCCGGAAGTTTCAAAATAAAGCGAATGCGCCGCTTCAAAATCGCCGCTTGCTATCTTAAAAACATTGAATAAACTGAAAATTATCGCCGCGCAAGCGCCTATAGCGATAAGTGAATCCATATTCGGACTTTTTGCGGCGAGCGACTTAAATCCGACAGTGTAAAATTTATATCCTGCGGCGACTATAGGAACGACTAAAAAAAGTTGCACCAGCGCATAGAGCAGTGGAAAATTCACGGGGGAAAGCGCCGCGGGAAACGGAAAATCAAACCACTTTATCATAGGAACCATCGCGATATAGAACAACGGGACGGCAAAAATCGCCGAAACGATCAGTTTTATTTTCAGCGTTTCAATTTCTTTTTGCTTTTCATCCTCTTTTGGAACAAATTTTTCGTCTTCTATTCCATAACCGAGTTTCAAAACCGTTTCTTTTATAACGTTTGGACTCAAAATGTCATTGTCGAATCGAACAAATAATTTTTCGGCGGTAAGGTTGACGTTTACGGAATTAATTCCGTCGAGTTTTCGGATTTTTTTTTCAATTCTTCCGGAACAAGCCGCGCAATTCATTCCCGTAATATAAAATATTTTTGTTTCCATAAATTCCTTATTTAATTTACTAATGAACTATTTGTCCCGATTTTACCGCTTACTTTTTTGTTTGATAGTTTATTTCGTACAAAATAATATTTGGTAACCATATACATCTTTACGCTAAAAATTATTAAGCCGTATTTTTGCCATTTTAATCCTTACAATCATTACGACATAATCTCAAATAATTATAATTTAGGGACTTATATACTTCCTTACACAGACCTGATTCTTTCTAATTAAATTTAGAAAAATCTTCCCATAGCATCTACATTTTTGTCTTAAAATAATCACCCATTATTATAGAGTAATGGAAATAATTTTCGCACAATGGAAATGTATGCAAAAAAGTTAAATTTTCACTATTTGCAAATAATATTTTAAGGGAACTTATATACTTCCTTACACAAACGGATTATTTCGGGAATTGTATACTTTTAAAAGACCAATTTTTTATAAAATATCTTAATGTTTTAAGAAATAAATATAAGAAATAACAAATTGAAGAAAGGATTTTATAATGACGAATGAAGAGTGGGATAAGTATCTTAAAGGACTGCCAAAAGAAGAATTGCAAAACGGCATGGAAGAATATTCAAAATGGCTAAAAACTCACATGGATGTTTATGGCAATATCATATATGATGTTAATGACGGCTTTAGCGATTGGCTTGATAGTTTGGGCGATACCAAGCTTGATAAGCCTAATGTAGATCCTATGCGATCGCATAAAAACGAAATAAGAAAAACAAGCGATATTGAAAATAAGAATCGCGAAATATCTTTACATGGCGATAAATTGCCGCCTGATATTCAGAAGCAAGTAATTGATGAAATAGATAATCATCTTGGAATCAAAACAGATAAGAAACTTGTAGAATATGGGCAAGAGACTGTCGATAGTATGAATAAGAAAAATATAAATTTACAAGATATAAATACTACTTCACAAAAAGTGGATTTGGGTTCTACGAAGAAACAACAGAAAACCGGATTGGAAAAATTAATATATGACGTTGGGTTAGGGAAAGCGATAGATGGCTATAATCAATTGCAAGTTCGACCAAGTGGTATTGATATTTCAAAAGATGAAGATGGATTTAAAATTAAAGCCGAAATAAAAGGTAATATACCATCACTTAGAAAGTCGGCGCCTGATAAAGAGGAACGTTAAAAGTGGAACAACTGTAAGAATTCCAAATTTTAATGCAGAGTCTATTAAAAAAATTGGTTTTATAAAAATTAGAAGGGACGCATAAAATATTTCAGAGGTTGTAAGTTCATTTGAATAATCTTTATGAACATCAATACACAAATATATATATAAAGCAACCATCCAAACGACAAGCGCAACAATAAACGCGATGGCTTTAGATTTAGTTTCTTTTTTCATCGGCTTAGTTCCTTTTTTGAAAAAATACGTTTTAGACAATATTGAAATCAAGGTTAAAAGTTAATAATTTAAAATGGAGATTGCGAATTATACAAGTAAAACCATCTCGTTTAAACAAGTATATAAATCCCATAATTTATACACTTTCTCATAAACATAATGATATTTTACCAAAAATATTCATTGCTGGTTTTTTAGTTTCGAGTATCCAACGAAGGAATCGGCGGCGGAATAAATATTTTTTCGGAAATTGAACAAATTTCATTTGGTAAATAGTATTTTCTGGCAAAGGAGATTGCGTTCACATCGCGACGGTTACAAGCCGTTGGAAATTCGTTCACCGAAAGAAATGGGGTTATTATGAACTGGGATAATATAGACTGGGATAATTTTAGTTGCGTTGATATGGCGCGGAAAGTCAAAGACGAAATGAGCATAAAATTAAACGCGACGACATTGGAAGAAAGACATTTGTTTTATGAACGCTCGTATGAAAGGGCAGTGCAAATGTTAAAGAAAGGTCGGCAAGAAAGCAAAAGAGAAAAAGCGAAATGATTGATGAAAATTTTCGTTGTAATACCATTGCGATGACGCGGGCAATAAAAGACAAAACAAGCACTGAATTAAACGCGATGACACGCCGGATGAGAGCATTTATACTTCGAACGTATAAACGCAGAAGCACGCGCTTCTTTTGAACTTCGCAAACGCGAAAGAGATATCGCGAAATGAAAAATTTTCAAGGAGAAAATATGGAAAGAACGATAATATCTTTTGACTATGCTATAAAAAACATCTTGCGCGACAAAGCGAATTTTGACGTATTAAGCGGCTTTTTAACCGAACTTCTTGAAAGAGAAGTTACCGTTCAAGAAATACTTGAGAGCGAAAGCAACGTTTCAAACATAGACCTTAAAGTAAACCGTTTGGACTTGAAAGCGAAAATAGACAATGGAGAATTAGCCGTATTTGAGATACAGTTTTTCGACCGGATTGATTTTTTGGGGAAAGTATCGTTCAACGCCTGTAAAGCGGTAGTAGAGCAAGTTTCAAGTGGAGATTTGTACGATATAAAGAAAGTTTACTCTATAAATATCGCCTATTTTGATTTAGGCGCAAAGAGAGAATATGTGTTTAGAGCGAATTTGTCAAAATTTAGCGGCGCTCATTTTTCAGACGAGTATATTCCGTTTTCTCAGAGTTTAAACCCTCCGTCCAACAGCGGTAATTTACATCCTGAATATTATTTGATACTTTCAAATAAATTTGACGAGCGAATGAGGAACAAGTTTGACGAGTGGGTTTATACGCTTAAAACGTCATCGGTAAGAAGTGAATTTACTGCGGCGGGGATACAAGCCGCTGGAGAAAAGTTAGACGTTCTGAAAATGACTCCGCAACAGAGAACGGAATATGAGAGATTGCGATCTGAGAATATGGATAAAAAGAGTCAATTTTATACAGCTGAGCTGAAGGGAAAAAAAGAAGGGCTTGCAGAAGGGAAAACAGAAATAGCAGGAAAAATGAAGCAACGAGGAGTGTCTGACAAAGAAATATCCGAAATAACAGGTTTGTCTGTAGAAGAAATAGAGAAATTGTGATGTTGAAAAAATAAGAAACGGATTGAACCTATTATTTTAATTGCGGTATTTCCCCTAATTTTCTCACAAAAAATATTATTTGCGCAAAATAACCGATGATATTTTCCGCGAAAACGTATATTCTAAACACTTTAAGGCGTTAAATCCGGAAAATGGGGAGACATCGGGATAATTCCCCTTTTTAAGTATCGCATGATACAAGCGGATAAGCAATAAACATTAAGAGGGTAAATTAAAAAATTGTACTTTTATATGTTGTGTAAAATTGTATATAGTCATCTAATATTTTATCCGTAAGATAAGTAAAATTCGGAGAAGTAATGTCTGAACAAAAAAATAAGATGTGGGACGGAAGATTTTCAAAACCGGTTGCAAAATTGATGGAAGAATTTAATAATTCGCTTCATATTGATAAAATTTTTATAAAAGAGGATGTTTTAGGTTCGATCGCCTGGGCGAATGCGCTTTTGGGAGCGGGAGTTTTGACGCAAGACGAATGCGAAAGCATAAAAAAAGGTCTTGAGAATATACTTGAAAAATACGAAAAAGGTGAAATAAAGTTTTTGGATTCCGATGAGGATATTCATATGGCTGTTGAGAGAATTTTGGGCGAAGAAATAGGAACTTTAGCAAAAAAATTACACACTGGACGAAGCAGGAACGACCAAGTGGCGACGGATTTTCGTTTGTTTGTCAAAAATTCGCTTAAAAAAACGCAAAAAATTATCGTTAAATTTTTACAGGCTGTTTTTTATCGAGCCGAAACCGACAAAAATATAATTATGGCGGGATACACGCATTATCAGCAGGCGCAGCCTGTTTCAATGGCTCATTATTGGCTTTCTCTGTTTTTTTTAATTAAACGCGAATACGAAAAAATTGGGAACACGATAAAAAATATTGATGTTATGCCTTTGGGAAGCGGTGCGATCGCGGGATGCGGGTTTGAGATTGACAGGCAAAGACTATCGAACGAATTGGGTTTTTCTTCGCCGACATATAATTCGATTGACGGTGTTGCAAGCCGTGATTTTGCGCTTGATTCTCTGCACAACCTGACAAGTATCTCAATTTCTCTCAGCAGATATGCGGAGGATTTGATCGTTTGGTCAACAAAAGAATTTTCTTACGTCGAGTTGGACGACGCTTGGGCGACAGGGTCTTCTATGATGCCGCAAAAGAAAAATCCCGATTCGCTTGAACTTATTCGTGGAAAAACAGGACGTTTAATCGGAAATTATACCGGATTTGCAGCCGCGCTTAAAGGAATAGGATTGTCATATTTCAAAGATTTACAAGAAGATAAAGAACCGTTTATCGACAGTGTAAATACCGTTGAAACCGAACTTTTGGTTTTTGAGAATGTTTTGCAGACACTGAAGATTAAAGAAAATAACATTACAAAATCGCTTGATCCGTTTTTGCTTGCCACCGATGTAGCCGATTATCTTGTGAGGAAGGGTTTACCGTTTAGACAAGCGCACAATATTGTCGGGAAGATAGTTGGATTTTGCGTTGAAAACAAAAAAGCGTTCAATTCGTTTGAAGTCTCGCAGCTCAAAAAATTTTCTCCGCTTTTTGAAGACGACGTAAAAAATTGTTTTGACTGGAATAACGCGCTGAAGTCTCGTGATGTTTTCGGCGGAACCGGACCTGCAAGCGTTACGCTACAACTTAAAATCGCCAAAGATTTCTTGGCTGAATTGTAAGATTATATACGAATTTTTGCGTTTCGGTGAAAAAAATTTGCGAGACGTTGTGTTGTTATATTATTTTCAGTATTTGTCTTTATCGTGTTAAACGGAGATTTTTGTCTTGTTATGAAGAGAGATTTTTTAACATTGTCGGATTTTTCGAGCGAAGAAATTCTCGAAATTGTCGAGCTTTCATTGAAACTCAAAAAGGAACGTTACGAAGGTAAATTGCGAACCGATATGTCGGGCAAGACCGCCGTGCTTATTTTTGACAAACCGTCGCTTAGAACCAAAATTACATTTGAAACGGCTATTTACGAACTCGGCGGAAACGCTCTTAATATGTCTTCGGCAAACGGGAAACTCGGCGAAAGAGAGTCGGTAAGCGATATTGCCAAAAATCTTGAACGTTGGGTACATTTGCTTATTGTTCGTACATTTGACGACAATGCGGTTATAAAACTTGCCCAAAGCGCCAAAATTCCGGTGATAAACGCGTTGACAGACAAATTTCATCCCTGTCAATCTATCGCTTTAGGGGTTACGTTGCGAGAAAGATTCGGAAATAAAAAAATAAAGTTTGCATATATCGGAGACGGAAACAATGTTTGCGCTTCACACTTGAATTTTTGCACAAAAGTCGGTTATGATTTTACCGCGATTACGCCGTCCGGCTACGAACCGGATGCAAGAACGGTTAAAGAATGTCGAAAAACAGCCGAAAAGACAAATAGTAACATAACGCTTACAAACGATGTTGACTATGGTTTAACAGACGCTGACGTAGTTTATACGGACGTTTGGGCGAGTATGGGACATGAAAGCGAAGCGCAAAAACGCAAAGAAATTTTTGGAAAGTATCGTGTCGATGAGAGTTTGATGAAAAAAACTAAAAACGGCGCGTTGTTTTCGCATTGTTTACCTGCACATAGAGGCGACGAAGTTGTCGATTGTGTTTTGGACGGCGAATGTTCTATGGCGTTTGACGAAGCGGAAAATCGGCTGCATGCGCACAAAGCGATAATTGTGTATCTGTTAAAAAAATCAAAGTAACGGTAAAAATTATGACGTACAGCAGGACAAAAACAGGAATTACAGGACTTGATCAAATGCTTGGCGGCGGATTTCTCCACAATTCCGCTAATTTGATTGAAGGTGCGCCAGGAACGGGAAAGACCACCATAGCTCTGCAATTTATTTATAACGGAATAGTAAATTATGACGAATCGGGACTTATAATTTCGTTTGAAGAATTTCCTACACAATATTATCACGACGCCGCCCAATTCGGCTGGGATTTGAAAAAACTTGAAAAAAACGGGAAACTGAAAATTTTATTTTCAAATCCCGAAACGGTTCTTGATGATATTGGAAAACCGGACGGCGAATTGACAAAAATCATAGAAAAATTCAGTGTAAAAAGAGTAATAATAGACAGTATTACGCATTTTGATTCTATTACGCAAGATATTGTCGAACTTCGTAGCGTTGAACGGCGGATTATAAGCGGATTTAAGCGGGAAAGCGTTACGACGGTATTAATTCGTGAAAACGATTCGATTTTAGGACAAATGGCGAACTCAAACAGTAAGATTTCGTTTATAGCGGATTCGTACATTTTTTTACGTTATGTGGAAATTGACAGTGAAATTCAGAAAGCGTTAACAATTTTCAAGATGCGCGGAAGCGATCATCAAAAAGATATTCGTAAGTATCATTGCGGTAAAAACGGAATCGAAGTAGAAAGTAAATTTACCGGACGGGAAGGAATTATGAGCGGAAATTCTCGAGCTACTCCGCAAGACGCCTTTGTAACCGTTTTCGGAAAGAAGAAAGAAAATGCTTAACGATAAAATTTTACTTTTGACTTATTTTGCGGCGGTATTTATGCTGAATCTTTTTGTATATATGATTGCCGAGTATTATCGAAGAATGGTAGATAAAAAACTTAATCCGATCGGTTTTATCATTTCAATGAGTGCGATTAGTATGGCTGTCGGAGGGTCGTTTGCGGGCGATGAGACAATTTTTGTAAGAATAATATCGGCGTCGATGCTGATTGCCGGAATTTCTTCGCTTTTGAGCGGAATTGAATTATACTTTTTTACCTGTAAAAACGGAAAATAAATGGATGGAATTTTTAATTTGATTTTGGTTCCCGTGTATATTCTTGACGCGAGCGTCTTTACGTTGATGATTATATTGGCGGTTTTGAGCAAAAGGATAGGCGAAGCTTTGAGAGTTCCGCATTTTTATCAGTATTATTATACCTGTTCGGCTTTGATCATAGTTCTTGTCGCGTTTGATATGTTTTTTGCGCAATTCATAAAAGATGAAACGGCGAGAAACGAGATATTTGAGGTAACAATCGCTTTACGCGCCGGACTTGTATTTTCGACACTTCCGGTAGCGATGATTTATTGGCGTTGGTTGTTTTTGGAAAATATTAAGAAATAGAGGGGATAAATGTCTTTTCTGCCTGAATATTCTTGGGAGTTTTTATCGGAAGACGAAATTGAAAGCCGCTCGCTTCGTGCAATGCAAAACCATATCAATTATCTTAAAGAAAATTCCGTGTACTATGAAAAAACGTTAAGTAAAATTAACGGCGAAGATATAAAAAAAACTGACGATATTCTTAAACTTCCATTTACAAATAAAGATGTTTTAAGTTCCGATATGAAAGACTTTTACTGTTGCGACAGTATAGCGGAAGTCTGCATTACTTCCGGTTCTACCGGGCGTCCGCTTGTAATGCCGTTTACAAAAGTCGATTTGGACAGATTGACTTACAATGAATCGATGTCGTTTAATTCAATAGGAATAACATCAAAAGACAGCGCTCAGATTATGGTTTCGCTTGACCGTCTTTTTGTTGCAGGAATGGCTTATTATCGCGGAATGGTAGCGCTTGGAGTAAATACCGCAAGAATCGGGTGTTTGCCGCTTGAAATGCAAGGGTATTATATTCGTTTACTGCGTCCCAGCGTAATTGTCGGCGTACCGTCTTATTTTATAAAACTTGCGGAATTTCTTAAAAACGAAGGGAAAGACGTAAGCGCTTCGTCGATTCAAAAGTTGATATGTATAGGTGAACCGCTTAGAAACGGCGATATGTCATGGAACGATACCGCCCAAAGAATGGAAGATTTGTATGACGCTAAGGTTTACTGCACTTATGCGTCAACGGAAACTTGTTCTTCTTACTGCGATTGTTTGGAAAGAACGGGCGGACATTCTCATCCGGAACTAATTTACACAGAAATTATCGACGACAACGGAAATCCGGTTCCGGACGGCGAAATCGGCGAGTTGGTCGTAAGTACTTTTGGAATGGAGGCGCTTCCGCTTCTTAGATACAGAACAGGCGATATGACGTTTAAGGTTAAAGGGAAATGTCCTTGCGGGCGAAATTCTGTTAGAATAGGACCGATTGTTTACAGGAAATCGCAACTTATAAAAATTAAAGGCACTACGATTTATCCTGCGACTATCAATAACGTAATAGATTCATTGGGATGCTGCGATGATTATATAGTTGAACTCAGAGGGCAGAAAAACTACAGTGAGAAAAATGAAATAATTGTCCATATTGTTGCGGAAAATAAAGATTTGCACAAAATTACCCAGTCTATAGCGGCTGCCGCACGGGTAAAAATTTCGGTGTTTTTGAGTAATAAAAGTACGATTGCGGCGTTGCGCGGCGATGCAAGAAAGGCAATTCGTTTTGTGGATAATCGAAAGTAATCCCGAAAAGCAGGAAATTTATGAAAAAAACGCAAAAGCCGATCGCCATGATTACTTGTTACGACGCATTGACCGCAAAAATAGCCGAAGAATCGGGCGCTGATTATTTGCTTGTCGGCGACAGCGGCGGAACGAATGTTTTGGGCTACAAAAACATAAATGAAGTAAAGTTGAACGACATTTGTTTTCTTACAAAATCGGTAAAACGCGCAAGCGTAAATTGTAAAATCGTGTCGGACATTCCGTATGAAATCGTTTATGAAAAACCGAACGAAATAGTATCGGCTTCAAAAAAACTGCTTGAATGCGGCGCGGATATTGTGAAACTTGAAATCGAAAACGACAGAATAGAAATGCTGAAAAAACTTACGGCGGCGAAAATTCCGGTTTGTACGCATATTGGTTATACGCCCCAAACGCCGAATTTGAAAGCGGAATCTCAGGGGAAAACTATAGAACGTGCAAAAGAGTTGATAGAATTTGCAAAAGATTCGCAAAAATTCGGAGCGGAAATGATAGTTTTGGAGTTGATTCCGTCTAATTTGGCAAAACGCATAACCGAGATTTTGGATATTGTGACGATTGGAATCGGCGCTGGGCGACACTGCGACGGGCAGGTTCAGGTTTGGTGCGACATCGCTGGGTTTTCTCCTAAGATATACAAACATTCAAAACTATTTTCAAATGCAAGAACCGCACTTTTATCGGCGTTCAAAGATTACGTTTCACAAGTCAAAAGCGGCGAATTTCCCGCCGAAAACAATACGACGTTTGTCCCTTACGAAGTTATTGAAAAATTGAAGTAAAAACGGGACTTATAAGATATGTCGCCAAGCGTTTTAGTAAAGGAACGCAAATTTCTTCGCGTTCCCCTTTTCAAAAAAAATTGTTTGCTTGGTAAAAAGTTTATGCCTTTATGTCCAAATGATTTTCATCTAATTCATAACCGGGTTTCCAATCGTCAAAAATACTACTGTCAAACGATTGACCGGGTTTCCAGTCGGGGAAGTTTGCCTTTATATGTGCATCCATTCGCTGATCCTCCGCAGAAGCGATTCGCCCTAACGTCCAACTTGCCGACAATCTTTCACTTGGCGGAAGAGTTTTTATATAATCCAGTTTTATTGCACTGCCTTTATCACCGTCTTCTGTGCTCCTTGTTCCGTTGTGATTAGTAATAATTACTTCACGGATATGATCAATCACGGCTTTTTTTATCCAATCTGGGACGGGGACGATTTTTTTCCAACTTACGTCTCCTGGTCTTACCAACATTCCTTCTAAGACGTCACCGGAGGCATACAGTTTCGCAGCCAGCTCTTCATAAGAAAGATTCTTTCCAACCTTATCTTCATCTTTATCAAATAAATCGTCAAGAGGTTTAGTGTTTTTTATATTGAGAAGCTGTTGAAAAACTTTGTAGTTGTCTTTGTTTATGTCGCCTACACGCATAATGTTTTCTCCTTTCTCAGCGTAAAAATAAACGCTTTTTTAACATATCGGCATTATTTTTGTAAAACTTAAATTATGATCAATAAAATAACTTGTGTTTTGACTTATTTGAGTTATTTATAATTTTGTGTAAAATTGTATATAATTGTCTCTCGAAAATAATTTATTTTTAGACTGTAAATTATGTTTTTTGTAAGTTGCGGGATTTTCTTATGACGGAAATGTTTGAAAACGAAGAGTCGATAAGCGTTGAAGAAATTATAGAATTGGCGCTTAGATATATTGATAAAAGCGAAATATCGGCGGTCGTTCGCCCAAAAGGTCTTTTTGCGTTGTTTTCGCGCCGGATTTCTGTAAAAAACAACGAAGACTGGAATTTTACAGGCTATGGCTTACTTGTGGATTATACAATAAATAGCAGCGAAAAACCTGTCGGCAAATGGATAAACATGAAATATATTTCCCTGAATACTTTTCCGCCGCAGACCGTATCGCTTAAATTGCAGCCGCCGCATATAGCAAAAGGATATTTCCAAAATTTCGACAGAACTTCCGAGAATAAAATAGTAGCGATATTTACTCAAGATTCAAATAAAGACGACGAGAATTGTCGGGATATGGAAACCGAAGCGGAAATTTTGCAATTTTCGATAACGGAAAAGGAGTAAAAATGGCGATTCAAATACCTGTCGTAAGATTCAAAAGCAAAGAAAGCGATAAAATATTATCTGATATTGAAAACGGTAGAAGAAGCCGAAACGAAGAAATAGAAAAAGCCGTTCGAGAAATTCTTGACAATATAGCCAGAAACGGTAACAAGGCGCTTTTTGAATACTGTAAAAAGTTTGACGGACGTGATTTGACCGCAAAAAATGTTCGTTTACAGAAAAAATATATAAGTTCGCAGGCGCAAAAAATCGACAAAGACCTTGCAAGAACGATAAAAGAGTCTGCAAAAAGAATCTTTGCCTATCACGAAAAGCAAAAAATCGACGCTTCGTTTTCACTTAAAACGGACGAAGGAGTTTTACGGCAAAAGATACTTCCGCTCAGGCGTGTCGGGCTTTATATTCCTGGCGGACATACGGTTTATCCTTCGACGGTTTTAATGAACGCGATTCCCGCCAAGATAGCCGGAGTTAAAGAAATAGTCGCCGTAACCCCCCGCCGCGAAAGCGAGTTGAATCCCGCTCTGGCGTTTGTTTTTGATTTACTTGAAATTGACGAAATTTATCAAATCGGCGGCGCTCAGGCGATCGCTGCTTTGGCTTTCGGAACACAAACAATTCCTGCCGTAGATAAGATTGTAGGACCGGGTAACAGTTTTGTCGCAACGGCAAAGAAAATGGTTTATGGAACGGTGGATATAGACTGCGTAGCCGGACCAAGCGAAGTGATGATTTGGGCGGATGAAAGTGCGAATCCTACATGGGCGGCTTTGGATTTGCTTTCACAAGCCGAACACGGAAGCGGCGACGAAACGGCTGTTTTGCTTAGTGAAAGCGCAGATTTTGCGCAAAAAGTCAAGGCGGCGCTACTTGACGAAATTGAGAAGTCTCCAGTGAAGAACATCTTTGAAAATCTGTCGAAGAACGCCATTTGCGTCTTTATTACCGCAAACCGTGAAGAATCCGCCGAACTGATAAATAAAATCGGTCCCGAGCATTTGGAAATCTCGACAAAAGACCCTGAGAACGACTTGGAGAAGATAGAAAATGCGGCGGCGATATTTTTGGGAAACTATTCTCCTGTTCCCGTCGGCGATTACTTTGTCGGCACAAACCACGTTTTGCCTACTGCCGCCGCAAGCAGATACGCTTCACCGCTTGGAACGGACGATTTCCGCAAAAGAATTTCAATAGCAAAGATTTCGCAGGACGGATTAAAAAGCGCGGCGCAACATATTTCGCGTTTTGCTCGTGCGGAAAATTTTATTCATCACGCATTGACTGTCGAGCGGAGAGTTGAAGAATGAAAAAGTTTTTAATGTCTCTTATCAAAGTTGCAAAAAAGAATGTTTTATGCTTTTGATAATATGAAAAATGATATTTTACACAAAATTTGTATAAAAAGGTGTTTATGAGTGAAGAATTATTACAACGAGATCTGAAAAATCCACCAAAATTTGGACGTTGGGATTTTTATAATATAGGTGCGACTTCTATAAAGTCGCTGAAAGAAAACAACATTATTCGTAATATTGATTATGGCGATGTAGAAAAGAAAAAAGTTGACGCTTTGCTTGTGCAAAAAAAGAATGTGATTGCTGTTATTGAATACAAAAAACCATCTGAATTTAAAACAGTAGAACAAAAAAACAAAGCAATTAAACAAGAATTAGAAGTTGCCCGCAAACTCAAAGCACATATTTTTATCGCTACAGATACAAAAGAAACTGTTTGGATAAATGTTCTTACAGGAAACAGAATTAAAGATGAAAGCGACAAAGAACTAAAAGTAAATTTTGATACAAAAAACGAAAAACTACCCGATTTAATTGAAAAAATAATTGCTTCAATCAACGAAAAAAACGACCAAATAAAACCCCAAAAATTGGTTAATCCTACTGATTTGGCAAAAAGAATTTGGCAGATAGTTTGGAGTATCAGTGGTGCAACTCCCGAATCTTGCCTATATTCTTTTGTGGAATTGTTTATTTTTAAATATCTGAGCGACTTAAAAGTCTTGGAGTATCCTGAAGATTTTGATTCATTGATAAAACTATATAACAGTAAAAATCACGAATATGTAATTAACTATTATGCGAGAAATATTCGTAGAAAAATCAAAGAGGAATTGTTTCCAGAAGGAGCAGACGGAACGACAATTATCAACGGAACTGTTTTTGTAAATAATGACAATGAGGCTATTGAGGGTAGAAGTATTGCTTTTGAGAAAATTTTAAAGGAATTTCAAAGTTACGGGAAATTGGAAAATATCCATCCAGATTTCAAAAGTAAATTATTTGAAAGTTTTTTGAAGGAGAGTATCACTGAAAAGAAATGGGGACAATATTTTACCCCTTTAAAAGTGGTTAAAGCCATTGTAGAAATGGCGAAAGACGATATTAAAGAAGATGTGAAAATTTGCGACCCTGCGGGAGGTGTGGGGAAATTTTTACTGGAAGCTATTAAACCCAAATTAAATCAATTTTATAAAGTAGAGAATAATAAATTAAAAAGTAATATTGAAATTTTTGGTTATGATATTGGTTTTGACAAGGACGAACAGAAAACAATTATTCTTGCAAAAGCAAATATGTTGATATATTTTTCAGAATTAATAAAAGATAATAA
>JAIRUI010000056.1 GCA_031254455.1 Chitinispirillales bacterium
ATAATAAGAGAAAATCCGTTAAAATTATCTTGATTTTATAGATGTGTACACTCTGTGAATGCAATATAGTATTTTATATAAAAACATGGTATTTTTTTATCATTAACTAGGATTGAACCTAAAAGATTACTCCGAAAAAAGACAATTGTGAAGTGCGTACTTTACATACTTTGCCAGATACCCGTTACTCGCAGTACCTCCGGTAATCATGTTGTATAAATTAACCATATCGACAAAAACCTGCTGAATTTCTCTATTATTAATCTCGTTACGAATCGGACCAAGACGCGTTTCAAGCATTTTACGAAATCCGTCGGCATAATCTTTCCTGAAATTTTTATTGCCGATTTTCAACTCGTCAATTGATTTCGCCATATTGAAAAGCACTTGATATTTTATGTATTTGTCGGCGTTTTCCGCATAATTACTGCTTCCTCGCGTCAGATTTACTTTAATTGACGCCGTACCGGACGAATTTGAACGTATAGCAACGTTTTCATAATCAAAGTCCACGTCGATATCGCCGCCTTTTTTAGGACGATTTTTCATTTCAAGAAAGAAATTTACAGTATCGCCTATCACCAATTTCGGTATAAAAATTTTGCTCAAAACGCTGTCTTTGAAATTTGTAATTTTTATTCCGTCGCGAGTCGCAAACTCAATTTCCACATTTCTGGTGTTAATGGGATTGATTATGTGCGCAAAAATCAAATTAAATTTGCCGCCAAGCAAGTCCGCTCTGTCTTTACCGGTAAAATATGCCCGTCCGCCGGTTTTTTCCGCAGTCGAAATCGCCGCGTCTTCGTTAAAATCGTCACCATGTCCGATAGTATAAACTTGTACGCCTAAGTTGTTCATAGCGGAAATCATTTTTTTGTCGTAAGAATTCCCTTCGCCATCTTCATCGGTTTCACCCAGAACCGTCATCACAAGCGATTTTCCATCGCAACGTCGTCCTTCGTTTTGCGAAAATTCCGAAACCGCCTTTTCAAGCGCCGACAGCGGGTCTCGTCCTTTTTCCGTACTCAATTCCGAAAGTAACGAGTAAATTTTTTCTCTCCCTACAAAACCGATTTGTGAAAGCGGAAGAAGTGTACGCGAATATTCGCCGTATAAGATTATCCCAAAATAATCATTATCGCTAAGCTGTTGAACTAATTTCATTCCGCCGTTTATGAATTCCTGGCGAACATTTCCGGTAAAATTTTTAGAAACATCTATCATATATAAAACTTGAAGCGGCTCTGCTTGCTGCGATCGCTGGTCATCAGTATAAACGGTTGCTAAAAATCCAAAAGAAGTATCCGAATCGGACCACTCTTTATATTTCGAATTAAGGCGAATTTCCAAGGGAAAGGTACAAACCGCAAAGACCATAATTACAGAAATTATCATAATATTTTTCATACTTTAATCCAATTTAAAGTTTCTGCCCAAATAAATCTTTTTTGCATTTTCATCCTGCGCCAAATCGTTCGCACTACCATGAATTAAAACTTTGCCTTCCGCCATAATATACGCTCTATCCGTAGTGCGAAGCGTTTCGCGAACGCTGTGGTCGGTAATCAAAATTCCGTAGCCTTTTTCTTTTAGTTCGTAAACTACCGATTGAATATCTTCAATTGCAATAGGATCAACACCTGCAAACGGCTCGTCCAAAAGAATAAAATCCGGTTCGATAGCTAAAGTTCTGGCTATTTCCACACGCCGCCTTTCACCGCCGGAAAGCATATATCCTTGACTTTTATATAAATGTGAAACCCGTAATTCTTCAAGCAGTTGTTCCGTTTTTTCTTTGCGGCGTTTTCGCGGAATTCTTGTCTGTTCCAAAACTCCCATAATGTTTTCTGCAACGCTCAACCTTCTAAAAACCGAAGCTTCCTGAGGCAAATACCCGATTCCCAATCTAGCCCGTTTGTACATCGGCATTTTTGTTATTTCTTTATTGTCCAAAAAAATTTTTCCGCCGTTGGGGCGAACCATACCGACGATCATATAAAACGTAGTCGTTTTTCCAGCTCCGTTAGGACCGAGAAGTCCGACAATTTCACCTTGATTTACAACGAGAGACGTCTTATTTACAACGACTTTATTCCCATAAATTTTTAGTAAATCGTTAGTTTGTATAATTCTTTTTTCATGCTTAACCAATCTATCCGTCTCCATCCGAACAGTTTTCTTCTTCATATTGCTCAATATCCGCTTTTGCGACAACTTCTATCGTTCTTGCCGAGTCGATATTGTTTACGTTGCCGCCCAAATCGAGAATCATTTCAATATATTCTATGGATGTTTTTGTAATTTCTTCGCCCGGGCATAAAACAGGTATTCCCGGCGGATAAGGCACAACACTCGCCGTAGAAATTCTACCTTCCGATTCGGCAAGCGGAACACGGACGCTCGTCATACTAAACGCATCTGATGGTACGTATTTTTGTTGTGGAATCGTATCTAAACGCATATTTTTCAACGGAAGCTCATCGTGATATTTATTTTCTTCGTGAATTACAACCAACGCGTTAAAAAGAGCGTCAAAATCTTCTTTTACATTATCCATTGTAGTAATAAAGACAACGTTGTACAGATCGCAGAGTTCCGGTTGAACGTTAAACCTATTGCGTAATTCTCTGTCCAAATCAAAGCCGGAAATTCCAAGTCTTCGGCAGTGAATTACAAGCCGTGTCGGATCAAAATTGAAAACGTCGGTTTTTTGATCGACTATCGACAAACGAGTCAAAACCTGCATTTTCAATTTAAAAAGTTTTATGTTGTCAAGTAATTCGCCAAGCAATTTTTCACCCTGAGTCGCAAGAATTTCGCGTGCAATGTCGAGCGACGACATTAAAATATACGATGGAGAAGTCGTCTGAATCATTACCAAAATATGTTTAAGCGTATTTGCGTCAATTAAATCAGAACGAACATGTAAAAGCGACGCTTGTGTCAGAGCCAAAAGAGTTTTATGCGCCGATTGAATGCATATATCCGCACCGCCTTCCATCGCACTTTCAGGAAGTTCCTGATGAAATTTCAGGTGCGGTCCGTGCGCCTCGTCCACAAAAAGCGGTTTACCGTAATGGTGACAAACTTTTGCAATTTCACGAATATTGGAACAAACGCCGTAAAAATTAGGAGAAGTGATAAATACTCCCTTACAATCCGGATTTTTAACGATAGCCTTTTCAATAGATTCAGGTGTAATATGCGCCGAAACCCCATATTCTTCGTTATATTCCGGAGCCACATAAATCGGAACTGCGCCGGCAAGAGTAAGCGATGCGACAACAGACCTGTGACAATTTCGCCCGATAATGAGTTTATCGTTATGATTACAAAGCGTAAGAATCGACGCCAATATTCCACAGGACGATCCGTTTATCAAAAAAAACGTTCTATCCGCTCCGAAAAGCTGCGCCGCCAAATCCTGCGCCTCTTTTATTATTGTTTCAGGAAAATGAAGGTTATCGGTTCCCGGAATTTCCGTTACGTCGATTTTTGGAATATAGTCAACAAATTCCTGCGGCAGACCGCGTCCGTGTTTGTGCCCGGGCATATAAAACGACACCGGATTTGAATCCACATACCGCTTCAACGCGTTAAAAATCGGGGTATTCATTCGTTTTCCTTTGTCAAAGAAATTACAAATATAAAAAATAACAAATTGCTCGAATAATTTGCAGAAATTCAGCCAAAATTCATAAAATTAACCGGATTTTTTATTCTTTCCGGTAATCTTCTCGAAAATATCCAGATATATCTGTGCGGGTATCTTTTCTTTAACTTCTTTCAAAATATACATATATCTTTGAGTCAGTATCTTTTCTTTTTCACTTCTCATTTTATTTAGCCAAGCCATTACCCATTCGATTATCCATTCCGCAAGTTCGTAAGGATATTTTTCATTGTCAATATCGGGAAGTATTTTTTCCGCAACTATAGCGCTGCAATTTATTCTTCTATATTGATCGCGTTGTTTTGAAAGCGAATCGTCTTTTCTTGCTCTGTAAATGTAAATCGGCATATATGTAATAGTTATCTCTGTCGCTTTTTTGAAACAAGAATAACGGAAATAAACATCTTGCGTAATCGGCAAATCTTCTGAAAAAAGTAAATTGTTATTTTTAATAAAATCGACTTCATAAAGCGTAGCCCATACTCCGCAAGGAATAATATTATCTATTTGATGCATTGAGTATCGAAGCCAATATTTAATAATTTCCGTTTCTATTAAAGTTTCTTCAAATTCTTTTTGTTTCTGTTTGGAAATAATACCTTCATAAATAATATTCCAAATTCGTTCGTTCATGTCAAATGAAAAAAGCTTGCTCCAAATATCTTCTCCGACAGACACCACAGCGCCTTGAATAATTTTCGCCTTTGGATATTTTCTTGCGAATTTTAACAAATACTCAATGCAATTAGGAGTAATTATATCATCGCTGTCCATAAAAAATAAATAATCCCCTCCTCCTTCCGTCTTTAGAGCTTGCAGGATTCCGGTATTTCGTGCGACGGAAACATTTTTGTTGGTATCATGTTTGATTAATTTATATTTAATTTCTTGCGTTGAATTGTTTTTTATAAGTTCCTGCAATATTTCCAAAGAATTATCTGGAGAGCGGTCATCGACAAAAATCGCTTCAATATTTTTGTATGTTTGGTTGGCAATGGAATAAAAACATTCTGCAATATATTTCTCGGCGTTATATACCGGAATTATTATAATGACTTTAATTTTATTTTCTGCAGTTTCCATATATTTTAACAAAAAGAGCGGGAAACCCCCGCTCCAAATAATAACTATTCTTTTACGGCTTTGACCGAAAGGCGAACTTTTCCGCTTTTTTCCAACCCGATCAACTTAACGTCAATCGTATCGCCTTCTTTTATGTATTCTTTAACGTTCTCAACTCGTTTATCGTCAAGTTCCGAAATGTGAACAAGTCCTTCTTTGCCGGGCAAATATTCCACAAACGCCCCAAAATCGACAATAGTTTTCACCTTCGCAGAATAAATTTTTCCTATTTCTGGTTCTTCCATTTGTACTTCAATTCTTCGGACCGCCGCCTCCGCTATCGCTTGTGTTTTACCGGAAACCTGAACTGTTCCGTCTTCGGAAATATTTACAATCGCGCCGGTTGTCTCTTGTATCGCTTTAATATTTTTTCCGCCGGGACCGATGAGTTCGCCGATTTTGGATTCCGCTATTTTTGTTGTGAGAATAGACGGCGCAAACGTACTTAAACTCTTACGCGGAGCGGAAATCGCCTCGTTCATAACTTTCAATATATGCATTCTCGCATCACGGGCTTGCGCCAACGCTTCACTCATAAGTTCAGGAGTTATCCCGTCGATTTTTATATCCATCTGAATAGCCGTAACGCCGTTCTTTGTACCGGTAACCTTAAAATCCATATCTCCCAAATGATCTTCCGTTCCCAAAATATCGGTAAGTATCGCGGTTTTCTCACCCTCTTTAATAAGCCCCATCGCAACACCGGCAACCGCTTCTTTCGTAGGAACTCCCGCCGCCATAAGAGCAAGAGAGCCGCCGCAAACCGAAGCCATTGACGACGAACCGTTGGATTCCAATATTTCCGAAACCAAGCGGACGGTATAAGGAAAATTTGTCTCTGACGGAATCATAGGAGCAAGCGCTCTTTCAGCCAAATGCCCGTGTCCGATTTCTCTACGTCCTACGCTTCCGATTCTTTTGCATTCGCCAACCGAATATGCGGGAAAATTGTAATGCAAATAATACGTTTTTCTATAATCTCTTTGAAGTCCGTCAACGATTTTCTCATCGGATTTCGTTCCAAGCGTACAAACCGCCAAACTTTGCGTTTCACCTCTGGTAAAAACAACCGAGCCGTGCGCACGCGGCAGAAAATCCAATTCTATTTTAATAGGACGAACTTCGTTAAGTTTTCTTCCGCCTATACGAACCCGTTCGTTAAGAATGGTATTTCTCATATCGTGGAATTCAATATCTTCATAAGCCGCTTTTATATCTTCTCCTTGTTCCGGATATTTTTCTGCAAGGGCGACAACTGTTTCCTTTTTAAGTTCCGCCATTTTGCCGTAACGTTCTTGTTTTACGCCCAAGAAAGAATACTCGTGCAAACGAGAACCCACGTACTCTTTGACATCGGCGTCAATCTGTGGATTTCTGCCTTCAGGATGAATAAATTCCGTAGGTTTGATATTCATTTCCGCAAGCATTTCTTTTTGCATTGCAACGAGGGTTTTTATGTGCGAATGAGCAAACATTATCGCCTCGACCAATTCTTCTTCCGGCACTTCATACGCTCCGCCTTCAACCATCATTATAGAATCGGCGGTTCCCGCTACGGTCAACTCAATATCACTTTTCTTCCGCTGTTTAAGCGTAGGAAAAACAATCAACTCTCCGTCAACTTTTCCGACACTTACGCCCGCTACCGGTTCGTTAAACGGTAAATCAGACTTGCAAAGCGAAAGAGACGCCGACATAATAGTCGCAACGTCAGCTGAATTTTCTTCATCTGCAGAAATAACCGTATTTACAAGCTGCACTTCTCTTGAATATCCGTCCGGAAATAACGGGCGAATCGGCCTGTCAATAATTCTTGCTATCAAAACTTCGTCATCGGACGGCTTCGATTCTCTCTTCATAAACCCGCCTGGAATTTTTCCGGCGGCATACGCTTTTTCTATATATTCCACCGTGAGCGGAAAAAAATCTTGTCCTTCGACCTCAGGACCCGCGCAAACCGTCGATAAAACCATACTGTCGCCGATGCGAACTGTTGCTGAACCGGCTGCCTGCTTTGCTACTCGTCCGGTCTCAAGGGTGATTTCTACTTCACCTATTTTCATTGATTTTGTGTGAATAGTCATTCACATCTCCTTAAAACTAAAAATTTGATCTAAAATTGCATACGTAAAATATTATTTGGCGAAATATAATTAAAAGTTGAAGATAAATTAAGCATAAAATTTTGCTATTTCCCTCATTTTTTCCACCCAGTCTTTCATAAAATACTATATTTCGTTTACAAAGTAGTACATAATATTCTACTCAATCCTTATCGTCGTCAAACGGAATAAGCGTTTGTGAAGTCGATGGTCTTGACGAATTCTTAGCGGACGATATTCTCTTCATACGCTGTGTTTTTCTTTCAATTACCATCGTGTTATGACGTCTCAATCTTTCGGCTTTCGCCGCCTCGCCGCTCACCACGCCGACCAAGTCACCCATCAAACCGTTCATTACAAGAGACTGAGAATTTAATTCCTGAGAACTTGCGGCCAACTCTTCAGAACCGGCGGCGTTCGACTGCGTTATCTGATCCATATCCCCTATCGCCGAATTTACCTGTGAAACGCCTCGTGATTGCTCTTCGGCGGCGGTCGTTATCTCATCTACTATAAGTGCGATTTTATTCGACACTTCGGTAATCTTTCCAATCGCTTCCGAGGTTTCTTCCGATAAACCGACTCCTCTGGAACTGCTCGCCTGAGAACTTTCGATAAGCTGAGCCGTCTTCTTGGCGCTTTCCGCGCTTCTTTGCGCAAGATTTCTCACCTCTTCGGCAACTACCGCAAACCCTTTACCCGCTTCGCCCGCTCTTGCCGCTTCTACGGCGGCGTTAAGAGCCAAAAGATTCGTTTGGAAAGCGATTTCGTCAAT
>JAIRUI010000057.1 GCA_031254455.1 Chitinispirillales bacterium
TTTAGAATCTCCCTAAATTTATGCTCTGAAATTCTTGAACGAATTATATATTTGTTTTCCATTGTCCCTCCTAGTATTACAACAAAATAATTTTTGTTTAACTAGGATTGAACCTTTTATTATTGTCTTTGTTGAAGCCACAGCCAATCGTTAAAAATACAAAAGCCATAACCATTGTGGAAAACAATACTTTTTTGAATACACTTTTCATAAAAACTTCTCTTTTCGTAAACCGTTGACTATCAATTACTCATTTCTCTTTCCAATTGCTTGAATTTTCGGAAATGAACGCCGCATTCCATGAAAATAGGAATTTTGGGAAGATTGTATGAATTAACGGTGAGTTTTCCGCCTTTTCTCCATCTTTCTTCACCAACCAGCGTAGTAGTAATAGAAATACCGCTTTTTATAAAAAAGTATCTATATTTGAAGCCGATGCCTATAGGTATGTTAAAGTCTAAAACTTTTGCCGCAAATGCACTTGAAGTCTTACTTCTATCCGACAAATATGTTACAGGATTAAGATCTTCACCGCCGCCCAAGCCCGAATGTAAAGTATAAGATATTTGCGGCGATGCAAATATTTCTATATAAGAAAATTTATCTATTACTGTTTTTCGTGTTCCGACAGCCGCTCCGGCATACATTTGCATATATGAATTATCGCCATGATAGAAAACGTGGTCGGTAATACTGTGATAATTATAACTTGTCAAAGAACCTCCTAAAAAAGGAGATACGGAAATATTTTGAAACAGATTATTTTTCCCATTTTCAAGAATACTGTATTTATACCTGAATTGAAGTTTCCACGGAGACGGCCAGAAAATCGCTAATACCGATGCAAGAAATTCATTTTTCTCGTCTTTACTTCCTATTGTAAGATATATATTTCTTACAAATTTTTGTGTAAGATAAATATCATTTGCGTAACCGACATAATAATTACCGGACGCTTCTTTTTTATAAGTGTATTCTATTGTAAGAGGATTATACGACATTTCCGAATTAATAGAAACACCTCTATTGATATATGGAGACACGAAATTTATTATCGGTTCGCAATAAACAAATAATACAAAGAAAAACAGAAATAATGTCGCTTTTTTCATTTATTACTCAGAATACTCTAAATCCCATTCATCGACAAAGCCGTCAAAATTTTTGTCACCTGTCAGAAGAGGAGCAAGTTTAAATTCTCCGGCTTTCATAATTGCAAATCCGTAAGCATTACCTGTAATATTTTTATCATCATCTTCCGCTTTAACAAACACCTCATAATGTCCGCCAGGCTTTATTCCCAAGTCTAATTCTAACAATTCACGGTAAGTAAAAGTTTCTAATTGTCCCAATAAATCAGTATTTGAAAAATTTATTTCATTATTTGAGTTAACTTCTCTAATTCCCCAAAAATACGATTCGATTCCCGACAAATTTTCTTCGGCATTCTCTCCGTTGTCCGGATCAAACGCTTCGGCGTAAAACCTTATAACCATATCCTGCCCTTCTAATATTATCGGACTGTAATCGTATATTTCTCCGATTTCCACATCATTTATCAAATGATGTGTTGACAGCTCTACAGATTTTATTGTCGGTGGGACAAGAACCGGAAGATCGACAGTATCTATTGAAAAACTTGCCTCATTGTCATATATTTTAACGAGAAATTTATAGTCTTCTCCGGAAGCGATTTCAAGGTCGTAAACTTTAACTATCGGAGAAGAATCGTTTTCCCATATTGAGTTTATAAAATGTTCTTCAGCGTATGCTTTAACATAATTATCTTCTTCAGGTTTTATAAACAATGAATTATTTACAACAACCCGCTCTTCTTGTCCTTGTATTTTATTATCAACGACATATTGCTGATTCACCCCCGACAATACTATGCTGTCGTTACCAAAATAATATACGGACTTTCTTATTTGGTCTGAAGCATTACCGTCAGGGTCAATGGATTTGCCGAAAGCATCAAAATATATAGGATTATAACAACTTGTATCGCTGAACCCCGACACGTTATCTATGCTGTTTTTAATATGTTCCCAGTTACTCGTAATTTTTTCGTTTACTTTTGTTATGTAATGCTTTGGCGAATCAGTTCTTTTTACAACCATATTTGCAACTGGAAGACGGTCAAGAAATGTCATAGACTTTTTAGCGACGACAACATCACCTTCGTCGTCAATTATTCTTGCCGATAATTCAAATGTGCTGTTTTTTAATTCTATCTGGTGAATTTGTTGGTAACCAAAACCCCGTATTCCAATCTTAACGTTTGCTCCCTTTTTTAGCGAATCTAAACTTAATTCTTGTGGAAGAATTACTTTCAAATCCATATTTGGCGATTTAATAGAAGCAAAATATTGAGAATATAACGAATTATATGTTGATAATAACGTATTGCATTCTTGTCTTAAAGAGTTTACTTCTGTTTTCAACGAACTTATTTCAGATTTCAAAATATCTATTTCATGCCTCAAATCACTTATTTCGTTCAACAAAAAATCCGAATTTTCATAAGACGAAAGTATAAATTCTTTATATCTAAGTTCTTTCTCTTTATCGACAAGCATTATTTCTTTACTATTAAGAACCATTTCTTTAACCGAAAGAGAATCGCTCATATTTTTAAGAGAATCTCTTTTTTCTACAAGCCTGTTATAGACGCTTTCAACATTAGGACCTGGGGAAAATCTATTTTCACCGATAAACCATTCATAATACATCGGATGAGCGGACGGTTCGTGCCAAAGTTCATAATCAATAATACTGCCATTGTCGCCGTCTTCTACCGTATGTATGATTCGTTTTGCGTTGACAGACAATTGAGTCCCCGTCCTTATAAGTACAACGGCGTCAGGATCTCTTGCATAAGCGGTAAATGTATAGTTGGTGTCCGGTTTCAAAAACGAAGGACCGAAAATTCTTTCGTGTTCCAAAGGTTTTTCTGCCAACATAGCATCAATTAGAATCGCTCTTCCTACCGCTATTGCGCTGCCGGCCACTCCCCAAATAGGGTCGCCTTGCCCCTTAACCAAAATATTAAATTTACTTTCGTATTCGTGGTAACAATTATCATTTTTTAATGCTTCCGACAATTTGTGACAACTACCCCCGTTTTTTATATTATTTTTAGCCCAATTTATTGCGTCAATAGTCCTTATTCCGTATTCGGCGATCGCGTCATAAATAGAACCGGTAAAATAATTCCTTTTCAGTTCATGACGTTCTGATTGTGAGTTTGTTAGTTTTTTTACGGCAAATTCATTTCCGGCTTCGCGAATATCTCTTTTATCACTCGGCGGGAGGTAGCCGTCTAACGCGTGCGCAAACGCAACTGAGGCGTCCCCTATATTGTGCGCTATTTGTTCATATGCGCCGATCCTGCCTTCCGATGCAATCCACCGCGATATTCCAAGTATAAGAAGATTACCGGTTCCAACAAAAAGCAACCCGTCTATCTCTTCTCGCATAAAATTCCCCTGCCCTGTTAAATAAAGATTTTTGTATCTGTTATATGTACGCGTAACTATGGAACGTAATGTATCCGGATTATTTTCATGTTGTCCTTTTTTTATTTTGTTCCACTCTGTCTTACTAACCATAAAATCACCCCAACTGTTGTGAAGAGCGCTGCCGACAACTTCTTTCTCTCTTGTAAGCGCAACTTTACTTATTTTTTTAAGAATACCGGAATTGCAATGACTTTCGACTCCTTTTACAAATCCGTCTAGTTCGGTTAATATATCTTTAAATTTCTCGTGCGCTTTTGGTAGCAACCTTAACTGAGGCGTTGTTATTATCGGCATTCTCAACGGAACCAACCGTTCCCAGTAATCAGAATCCTCTGCATCCGGCCTTTCGTCTAAATTATTATTCATTGCAGGATAATATCTTATCCCTTGAAAAAGCACGACATCTTTGTTCCTTTCATAATCCTTGCTGTCGTCCCAATATGAAATCGATTGAGAAAACACGGCGATAGAACAAAACAATAAAATAAAGATAATTTTTGTTTTCATTTTGCACCGACTTCCCTGATTGTGTAAGTAAAATCCAAATTATTGCAATCGAAATCGCAAACGGGTAAAATAGTGAAACCCTTATACGAAGAATCCGCCCATTCAGTTTTCCCTTTAATCAAAATCACAGGTTGTTTACTCAAATAACCGCTATTCTTGTAAGAATGGTCATTATAAAATCCTATTCGCCTACTATTATCAATCACTATAGGCATACCTGATTCATAAATATTTTTAGATAATACTTTTTTATTATCGGATAAAGGATTTAAATAAATTATCTGCTGCTTGTCAGTATAACCTCGTTCTAAATCAAATTGCATCTTATAGTTTTTGTAATCTTTATACTCTACGCCTTCATAAAAATAAGACGGAACAATTGAATTTACATAATCAACCAATTCGTCTTTTGAGTTAATCTGTTTTTTTTCAACATCTATTATTTCTTGCGGGAAATTTATAAGAATTACAAACCCCTCGGGATAATCAATATATGAACATCCAAAAAATAATATAGAACAAAACAATAAAATAAAGATAATTTTTGTTTTCATTTTGCACCGACTTCCCTGATTGTGTAAGTAAAATCCAAATTATTGCAATCAAAATCGCAAACAGGTAAAATAGTGAAACCCTTATACGAAGAATCCGCCCATTCAGTTTTCCCTTTAATCAAAATCACAGGTTGTTTACTCAAATAACCGTGTATTTCGTAAGAGTTATTATTATAAAAACTTATTCCCCAATCATCATCATTAATCATTATAGGCATACCCGCTTCATAAACACTTTTAGATAATACCTTTTTATTGTCGGATAAAGGATTTACGTAAATCAAGTGTTCATAATTAAACTCTGTAATATATTGCATCTTATAGTTTTTGTAATCTTTATACTCTACGCCTTCATAAAAATAAGACGGAGTAATTGAATTTACATAATCAACCAACTCGTCTTTTGAATTAATTTGTTTTTCTTCAACATCTATTATTTTTTGCGGGAAATTTATAAGTTCCACAAACTCCTCGGGATAATCAATATATGAACATCCCAAAAATAATACTGTGACAAAAAAGAATTTTACGGTTTTCATACTATTTTTTCTCCCTTATATGCAGTTGGTTCCATTGCTTAAAAGACAGGTGAGTTCCTTTCCCGTCAGACACCATAAAATTTTGCTCCGGTCTTTCGCCTCCATCTCTTTTTTTTTCGTCAAATAATGTTACACCGAGCAAATACGCTACTGCGTATGTAAAATCTCTACCATTATCTCCCTTTACTTTTGCATATCTATACTCTGTACTCGAAATAACGGAGTATTCTCTGTCTGTTTCATCAAAAAAAGCAACATTTTTATTTTCTTTATTAGAAAGAACTATTTTACAATCATAATCTGTAGTATCAAGCGTCCTCTCTACTTTACAAATTGCTTGCTTAAATACGCTGTCTGCATAAGCAATTCTTTGCTTTGTTGTTTCCGCGCTATCTATTTCGCCTTTATCGTCTGTCACTAAAACTTTTATGGTTCGCCAAGGATAAGCAACAATATAAGCGGAGTTTTCTTTTGATAAATTTTTTATTTGGTTACTCTTTAAATTAACATATTCTTTTATCTCTTCCGTACTATTTGTGTTATACAAAGAATCTGTACCAATGACAATAAAATTTTCCTGTTTGTATTCGTGTTTTTTTAAATTTCCCGACACTTTGATCATATATTTGCCAATACCGCCATTAATAAGCAGAGGAATATCGCCTATTTCCATTCCCTCCTTAGAATACAATAAAAAGTTTACGCTATCTAAACTTTCTTTGTTATAAGAACAAAGCACAAAATTAGGACTACTTTCATTTTTTGCTTCTATCTCAAAATAAAAATATGTTTCCACAAAAGTGTCGGCAGGAACAGAAAATATTGCAAAAATTTCTGTGGTATCAAGAAGATCAAAATATATTTCTCCGTATCCATAATTTGTATAACAATTTTTACCACTAATTTTTATTGCTTCATTCGACAAAATATTTTTGAAAGATGTTTTTCCGTTTACCCCTAAACGAAATATCTTTTCACTTTCTTCTTTTGGATTATCGGGTTTTGTGCAACATAAAAAAAACAAACCGCAAATAAACAGTAGTAATATTTTTTTCAAAACAAACCTCTCTTGTTAATTTAAAATTGATTTATATCAACGACTGATTTGAACATCATTTTTTCATCTATTAAAACCGGCAATATATAATAGTTAGTATCTTTAAGCATATTTATTTTTTGCTTGCTTGTATCTGCTATTAGAAATACCGGTTTCCCTTCAAATCTACTATTCTTTGTATCAAATTTTCGTGATGTGAAAATATAATAAGAGTTATTTTGTCCGTTGCGGTAAAATCTAATTTTCTCTGTATTTGAAATATTTTTTCCATCTTTTTGAAATAAAACCTGAACTTCCGCAGAATTTATACCGTTTACGTGTTTGTCTTTGCGAGCATAAATCCTAATAGTCAACGCACTTCTACCGTGTAATCTTTTGTATAAATCTCTTTTGGAAGAAACGTCCAACGCAAAATCGCCAATTCCCGCGCCTATTATAAACTCATTATTAAAGTTCAAGATCCCAAAATCAAGCATGGTTTCTCCGTTAAGCAATACAGGAATTTCATACGCGCCCATATCAAAACCGTTATTAAGCGGTCTTTCAATATTCGTTATATCCAAATCAACATTGATATCGTCCTTCCCTGCATCAATACACGGGCTTTTCTGTTGCAGTATTAACCCGTCGTCATAACTACCCCAAATCCCATCTTCGCCTTTCGGCTTATCGACATCTACAAACAATGGATCATCATCAATATTCCCCTCGCCTGCAAATCCGTTTCTTACACAAGAATATTCAACGTCAAACCCATCACCCTCAAACTCTCTCTTCTCATCCCAAAGAATCGTATTAACAACCTTCACCCTCGAATTCTTAGACACAAC
>JAIRUI010000058.1 GCA_031254455.1 Chitinispirillales bacterium
TTGGACGAATTTTTAAGGTTTTGGCGAACCATAGTCAGCTTTTTTACTTATTGTTGTATCTGAATAAATAAAAATCCTCTAATAGTCCGTTCTGAAAATCATACTTGTGCAACAGACACAACGAACATACTTGTAAAAAGGCGGGAATACGTGAAAAGTATTTCTGCCTTTTATTTTATCAAATAATACCCTAAAAATACCGCGACAATCCCAAAAATTACGCTTGAAAAAACATAAGAAAAGAAAATTAAATAATCTCCTTTTTCAATCAAATTCATATTTTCCAATGAGAAAGCGGAAAACGTTGTGAATCCTCCGCAAAAACCGGCGGTAAATAAATATTTAATATTCTGTGAAATATTTGAGTGCGTATTGAAATATGCGGAAACCAGCCCTATTATAAAACATCCTAAAATATTTACGATAAAAGTAGCCGCAGGGAAACGACTGTTTGCAATAAGCGCGGAAACGGCAAAACGCAAGGCGCTTCCAAATCCGCCTCCAATGGCGATAATAATAAATTTTTCCAACATAAAAATTATTTTCCGTTATACCGGCAACGTTTTATAAATTTCCGTTTGATTCAATTATGCGTACTTCTTTGGCGACGTATTGTCCTTTTTCGTTCAATGTTTCTAAAAATTCAACGGTGTCGCCTATCTGTAATTCGGAGAAATCGGAATCAATAACGCTCGACCAATGAAAAAACACATCTTCGGGTTCATTGTTTATGAATCCGTACTGCTCTTTTACCGCCTTAATAGTACTTGTTTTCCGCGACGGCTTAAATTTTGTTATATCGATACGAGAGGTAATACGTTTTTCCGTATTGGTTTCTTCGTCGCTGTTTTCCCGGCTTGTAAAAAGTCCGTTTATAATAGGATCGTTTCTGCGAACACGGTTATCGATTATTTCATGCATTGCGATAGGAAAGGTAACTTCTTCCAACAACGCTTGCGACGTTCTTGTAATCGACTTTTTCCCCGCTTGATTTACATACTCAAAATCCCACGACAAAAGCATAACTTTAACGCCTATGGTATTAAGTTTTCTTGCAAGCGGGACATAATCGCCGTCCGACGCTACAAGCGCTAAAATATCAAACTTTTTGTAAATCGCCAATTCGTACGCTTCCAAAGCGAACAAAACATCAATGCCTTTTTCGTGTCGGCTTCCGTCCAGCTCGGTTTTTACCGGAAGATAGTGAGTTGTAACCCCTTCCGCGTGAAGCATATCGTCGAACAGACGTTCATAATAAAGTATGTCGTTTCCGTTTTCTTGAGTTCTCGAATCAAGCGCGTTCACTCTTCCTCTAAAGTAATGGGCGTCCACAATATGACACAAATGTTCGTCAATGCCGCACAGTTCCGCCGCTTTATTACGAATAAAACGATGCAATCCGGATAAACTCAAACGACTTTTCTTTTCATGAGAATACTTGTAGTAATTACTTACATGTAAAAAATAGTTTCCGTCGTAGAATACGCCTATTTTATTAAGTTCAGGTTTTACCATACAACATTCCTTTTGACTATCACATTAAAATTACAAATAAAAACTTCCCTATTATTTTACTTCCATTTTTTCCATAAGTTTATTAAACCGTTAGTCGAACTGTCATGACTTTCTACTTTATCATTATCGTTTAATTCCGGAAGAATTTTATTTGCAAGCTGTTTGCCGAGTTCTACACCCCATTGGTCAAAACTGAAAACGTTAAAAATTATCCCCTGAACGAATATTTTATGCTCATAAACAGCCGTAAGAAATCCGAGAACTTCCGGAGTAATTTTTTTTACAAGGATTGAATTTGTAGGAATATTGCCTTTGAATATCTTGAACGGAACAATCTTCTCATATTCGTTTGAACTTTTACCCGCTTTTTCAAACTCCGCAACGACTTGTTCTTTTGTTTTTCCAAACGCCATCGCTTCGGTTTGCGCAAAAAAATTCGACAGCAGTTTTTTATGATGGTCGTCAATCGGATTATGCGATTGCGCAGGAGCGATAAAATCACAAGGAATAAGTTTTGTTCCTTGATGAATGAGTTGGTAAAACGCATGTTGTCCGTTGGTTCCCGGCTCACCCCAAATAACAGGACCGGTTTGATAATCAACGCTGTTTCCGTCTCTGTCCGTTTGCTTGCCGTTAGATTCCATATTTCCCTGCTGAAAATACGCTGCAAATCTGTGCATATATTGGTCATAAGGCAGGATTGCCTCCGATTGCGCTCCCAAAAAGTTATTATACCAAATTCCTATCATCGCAAGAATTACGGGAATGTTATCTTTTAAATCCGCTCTTTTGAAATGTTCGTCCGCGGCAAAAGCGCCTTTTAAAAGTTTTTCATAATTTTCAAAACCGATTGTAAGCGCAATAGATAATCCTATAGACGACCAAAGCGAGTATCTTCCGCCGACCCAATCCCAAAATTCAAACATATTCGCCGTATCAATTCCGAATTCTTTGACCGCTTTTTCGTTTGTGGAAAGCGCCGCAAAGTGTTTTGCAATGTATTTTTCTTCTTTTGCGAATTTCAAAAACCAATTTCTTGCGGTATTTGCGTTTGTCATTGTTTCCTGCGTAGTAAATGTTTTTGACGCGACCAAAAACAACGTCGTTTCCGGATTGCATTTTTTAAGGGTCTCGGCAATATGCGTTCCATCGACATTCGATACAAAATAAGTGTTTATGCCGTCTTTCCAATAGGGTTTTAACGATTCGGTCACCATTACGGGACCTAAATCCGAACCGCCGATTCCTATGTTTACGACGGTATCAATATTTTTACCGGTAAAACCGGACCATTTTTTACCGTGAATTTTATCGCAAAATTCCTTCATTTGCGTAAGAACTCTATTTATTTCGGGCATTATATCTTTTCCGTCAACCAAAACCGGAGCGCTTTTTATGTTTCTTAACGCGGTATGCAAAACCGCACGGTTTTCCGTGACATTTATTTTTTCGCCTAAAAACATCGATTTTCGCGCTTCTTCCACTCCGCAAGTCTTTGCAAGCGAAATCAAATCGTTAAAAATTTCATCCGTTATGAGATTTTTTGAGAAATCAACAAAAACATCGTTGTCAAATCCGACTGTTTTAGAAAACTTTGCAAATCTGTTTTTGTCCTTATTAAACAGTTCTTTAAGGTTTCCGCCTTCGCCGTTTTTCACTCTTTTTTCAAGCGAAGCCCATTGAGATGTTTTGGTAGGATTTACATTTCTCAGCATATGAACCTTTCGTTTGTCTTAAACATCTTAATCAAAAATAATATTTGTACTTTGCAAAATTATAATTTTATCAAGTAATAAATTAAAATCTTTCAAAAATCGACAATAAATAAAGTCATATCGTCGGCAATATCGGTTTTCCCTATAAATTTGCATAAATTATTCATAACTTCATCGACCGTTTCTTTTGCCGATTTCTCAAGTGTTTTATTGACAATAGTTTTCAATCTAATTAAGCCGTATTGCATTTTCTCTTTGTTTGAACTATCGACAACGCCGTCCGTATATAAAAGAAGGCGATTTTTGCCTTTGCTATACTTATATTCGTGATCGGGCAAATCCAATTCGGGAAACATTCCGACAAAAAATCCGTCCGACTGAAACTGCATATATTCTTTTGTCTCTTTATTAAAAAGCAATATCGGGCAATGTCCGGCGCAGGTATAGGTTATATTCCGTTTGTTAGTGTCAATAACGGCATAAAACGCAGTCACAAAATGGTTTGTAGGAAAATGATTTACAAGTACTTCGTTAATTTTTCGCAAAGTTTGCGACGGAGTCAAATCTGCCGACGCGTAAGTTTTCAAAAGAATTTTTGTCGCCGACATAACAAGCGCCGCACTTACTCCGTGCCCGGAAACGTCCGCAATAAATACGGCGTAAATACCTTCTTTGAGGACAAATAAATCATAATAATCGCCCCCGACTTCGTCAACAGGTATATAGAACGCAAAAGACTGCAGAAAATCATTGCACGGCAGTTTTTCAGGCAAAAGTTTTTCTTGAACTATCCGCGCCTGTTCCAATTCTTTTTTATTTCTTTCGGTTTCTTGTCGAAATTTTTTCAGAACTAAAATATTATTTATAGTTTTTCCGGCAAGATGAATAATTTTCTCCGATAAGGAAATATTCTCGGCAGCCTCAAGATCGTCCATGTCGCCGCAATCAAAAACAAAAATTCCGGAAACCGCAAAACATATTGTTTTTAACATGTCTTTTTCTCTGCGAAACGAGATGTCATCCTCTTCAATTTCAACGCTTTCTTTTTCGTCCGTTTTTTCTCCGGAATAAATAACAATAGGGATTATTGAGTAAGAATCCATATCTAATCTAAGCGATAAATCGTTAATTTCCGAAAATCCGTTTTTAATAACGACGGATTTCTTATAAAAAATGGCGGAAATTATGTTTTCGTCGGAATTTTCAAATACATCAAAAGAAAACGACAGCCCCTTGTCATGCTTAAATCCTTTTGAAAACGATACTATAAGATTAGCGGTGTCCGGAACAAACGAAAGGAACGCCATCTTTTCAAAAGTCGTCAACTCATAAAGACGCTGCGTCAAAGAATCAAAAACTTCTTTTTCGTCTTGTAAATCATAAATTTCGGAAACGAATTCGCCTATTTGTGCGTTTATCGCCGCTTTTCTACGTAAATTTGAAATCTCGGCATGCAAAGAATCATCTTTATTTTCTGTTATTTCCAATTTTATCCTCCAAATTAAGAAAATTCCAACAGGAATTTTTCAATAAAATCATCTATCTCTCCGTCAAGAACGGCGGTCGTATTTGAGGTTTCATAGCCGGTTCTAAGATCTTTTACCATATTGTACGGATGCAGAACATAAGAACGTATTTGACTTCCCCATTCTATCTTCTTTTTTCCTTCCAGTTTGTCCGCCAATTTTTTTTCATCTTCTTCTTTATAATACTGTCTAACTCTTGCTTTTAACATTTTTATACACGATTCGCGGTTTTTTACTTGAGAGCGTTCGTTTTGGCATTGAACGACAATATTAGTCGGTATGTGCGTCATTCTGACGGCGGAATCGGTTTTGTTTATATGCTGCCCGCCGGCGCCGCTTGAACGATATGTATCGACGCGGATATCTTTTTCATCTATTTCGTATTCGTTAACCTCTTCAAATATGGGATAAGCATAAACGCTTGCAAACGATGTGTGCCGTCTTGCGTTTGAGTCAAACGGCGAGATTCTGACTAATCGGTGAACGCCTATTTCCGATTTCAAATGCCCATACAAATACTCGCCTCTTACTTCAATCGAAACGCTTTTTATCCCCGCCTCTTCGCCTTCGCAATAATCAAGAATCAAAGATTTATATTTGTGCCGCTCTATCCAGCGAGAATACATTCTAAAAAGCATATCAGCCCAATCGCACGATTCCGTACCTCCCGCGCCGCTGTGAATAGTGATTATCGCATCGCATTTATCGTCTTCGCCGGAAAGTTTGCGAACAAATTCCAACTTCCCGATATTCTTTATCGTTTCCGAAAAATGCTGTGTAATCTGTTCAAGCATTTTTACGTCGTTTTCAGAAACGGCAAAATCAAACATTTCTTCTAAACTGTCATAATCCGATTTCAGATTTTGCCACGGTTCGACAAAATCTTTTTCGTTTTTTATCGCTTTCAGAATTTTTTGCGCTGATATCGCATCGTTCCAGAAATTTGGGACGACGGTTTGTTTTTCGAGTATGTTTATTTTTTTCTGTCGATTTTCAATGTCAAAGATACCCCCTTAACAAATTTATTCTTTCTGCGGCGGACTTTAATTCTTCTTTTGATATAATATCCATAATTTTTCTAAAAAAATTGTCTTTCTTTGAATAATCCTGTTCATTAAAATATATTCTGCCGAAACGTTTTATGTATAATTCAAAATTACTCTAACTGTTTTCCTAAAAATAATAATATCCGCTTGATTTATTTTTGTTCATTCTCAAACGCTACGTTGATGACGTTATCATAAACTGCCGCCTTAATCTCAATAAACTTTCAGATTTTCATCGTCTATCTCTATCGCGTCGCCTACTTGACGGATTATTCCTATACCATAAACTTTCGCTTCTTTAACTACGCTTTCGTCAAACGAAAAACCCGCCGCTCCAAGATATAGTTTGTAATTCTCATAGACGGGAAAATATTCACGAAACTGCGATACTTTATGTGTCTGTTGCACAAGTATGATTTTCAGAACGGACTATTAGAGGATTTTTATTTATTCAGATACAACAATAAGTAAAAAAGCTGACTATGGTTCGCCAAAACCTTAAAAATTCGTCC
>JAIRUI010000059.1 GCA_031254455.1 Chitinispirillales bacterium
ATGTGTCCGCTTATAGAAATATAGCGCATCGTCTAAAGCGTAGATTTAAGATAAAATATCTTTGCACAGACGGAAACTATGCTTACGATAAAGTAAATATAGCCCAACGCCATTTGATAAGTTTATGTTTTGTGGCTTACAAAGTTTATAAAGAGTTTGAACGCATTTTGAAGATAAAAAATATCGACTTAAGTGTTGACAAAATCATAAATATAGCAAAAACCATTACGACATTGAAAATCAAACTGCCCACAAGCGGAGAAACGATTAGCAAAACAATGCAGATAACGCAAAAACATAAATCTATTGCACTATTATTTGACGAAAATTTTTGGTCGCCTTAAAATGAGTGTCGCATTGATGAAGTCAGGTGTATTATGGAAACTTATACAGTTTATTCCAGAAAAACATCGGCGTTCCTTTTGCGAAATGCGGAACAATGAGCGATGTCGCTTTGGTGATTCCGTTTATTTCACCTGAAATTTTACGCTTAATCCCCTCCGAATTGTCAAACGGATAAACGGCGGTTGCGGGGATTATTTTTTTTTCGTCGGCAAACTTGTGTTTCCGGTAAACTGCAAATTTTTCATAACCGCAGTTTTGCGCCGTTTTCACAATTTTTTCATTCCACGAACCGTATGGAAACGACAACGCCGATACGGGTTTTCCGGTCAATTTTTCTATTTTTGCTTTTGAATGAACTAGCTCGCCGTACAAATCGTTTTCGTCAAGAAGCGTTAAATCAAGATGCCTGACGCCGTGGCTTGCGATTTCCCAGCCGAAATCCGATAATTCTTTTATGTTTTCGGCGGACATCATATTTTTTGTACTATAAAAATCGTCGATTTTTTCGTTTTCGATAATGCCGCTTGCGATAAATACCGTCGCCGTCAAATTATATTTTTTTAATATCGGATAAGCGATATCAAATACGGATTTGTCGCCGTCGTCAAAAACTATTGAAATATTGTTTTCGCTTTGCATTGAATATTGCGAAAAAACGACCGCCTTTTTGGACGATAAACAAATTTGTTCGCAAAATTTATATAATTGTTTTGCCGAGATCTGCGAGAGTGATTTGGGATGTTTTTTTGATATTCTATGAAAAAGCAAAACGCCCGTTTTTTTGCTCTTTTGTGAAAAACAAAGCAAAATAAGACCGATGAAAAACGGTATCGCTGTAAGTGAGAAAAAAATAACCATCGCTTGAGTATTCTATTTTTATCTTTTTAGCAATTTATCAAAAAAACTTTTTTTATATTTCGGATTGACCGGCATTTTCTTTTTTGCTATAATTTGTTCCATTTTTTTAGAATTTACATCTACCGATGTATATAATATGGTTTCCGGTGAAATCCATGCGCCATCCTGTCTATTTTCAAATGCCGCTTTTATAGGGTTAATTTCTGCATTATCGACAGGAACGGTAATTATGTTTTCCGGTTCTTCAAATAAGACGTCCTCAACGATAGGATCGTATTTTTTCATTTTGGAATTCGTGGACCGATCTTGATCTGACGAAGCGCCGTATTCCATAGCGGTATCCAATATGACGTCTTGAATAACAATTTCATGTTTTTGCGGTTCGGAAATTTCAAATTCGTCATTTTTAACTTCGTCGTTTTTGACTTCAACGCCAAACGTATCGTCCAAATAAATTTCTGAATAACTTTCGGAATGTTGTATTGCGGTTTCTTTGTTTTCTTCAGGAATTTGTATTTTTTGTTCGTCGTCTTTTTTCTTATCGGCTGAAATGTCTTTTATTTCCGTAACGCCTTCGTCAAAATACGAATCGTAAACCGATACCGTCTCAGAACCTTTTTGATTCTTTACGTCGTACGATTCTTTATCGGTGTCGGCTTTATCGTCGTCAAGGAACACGTCGGAATAATTTTCTTTGTCCGAAGTCTTGTTTTTTTGTTGTATTACAGGCGAATCTTCATAATCGGAGATAATCTCAATTTCATCTTTCGGCAAGGCTGTGTTTGGTTCCACATTCGTTTTTTTCTTGCCGTTTTTAGTACCTGCCATTAAAATCTCCCAAATTTTAGAAAATTCAAATTACTACTAACCGTCTATGATCTATGCAAAAACTCATTATACATTACATAAAAATAAAGTTCTGTCGTTTCGACAGAACAAAAAATAAGGACTTTGACTAAAGATACACTCTAAAAGAACATGCAAAAATCGTACTATCTGAGAGCTCTGTTTACATGCTCTTTATCTACATTCCTTTTAATAGCGTCTGCGAACGAACGGTCTAATTCAATAGCGGCAATACTGCCTTCGTCAACGTCTGTAATGTAAATAGGCGTCGGATTGTCAAGGTATCCTTGTATTTCAACATCGTCAAATACGTAAGCTTTTTTAGCGTCGTTTCTGGTCGCAAGACGTTTTTCAAGCCAACCTTCGTTTCCGGCGTCGGTTCTGACTTTGTAGTAATTACCTTTCGTTTCAATAACGCGAAGGACGTTTGCCTTGCCTACCGTCTCTATGGCTTTTTCGTTCATTTGTCGAACCTGATTGGCGTAAACGCCGACATTGTCACTATTTGGAACGACATAAAAAGTTTTCTGCGCGAAAGACGAGGTGACTGTAAACAATAATCCGATTAATGCAAACTTGAAAATACGCATAATTATCCTCCTTTATGAGTAAACTCATTCTCATGTATATTATGTAATATAATAAAATTCGTACAAAAAAACCGAAAATTTTTATTTTTTTTGCAAAAAAAAGTTAAAATCTCAAGAAATTTTGAATTTATTCTTTTTTATCGAACAAATTTTTAAGCGCCGGAGTCGATAAATTGGCGCTTTTTACTTTGAGTATCCCTGCGATTCCGCCGAAATCAATATTTTCCGGAGTGGTCGCCGCCGTAAGATTTTCAAATTTAATTTTCTGATAAACTTCTTCACGATTGACGCTCACGTTACGCGGAGCATCTACGCCGATTTTACAATGATGTCCGTCCATAGCCACTATTTTAATTGAAATATGGTCTCCTATACGTATCGATTCCCCTTCTTTTCTTGTCAGTATCAACATATCGTTACCTCATTACCGGTTCACGCGTCGAATACTGGGAATTTTCCAAAATTATCTGCCGTCCTAATTTTTCTTTGGTGTTAATAATCACTGGCGCCGCAAGGTTTAGCGTCGATTCGCTGGGTAAAGCCGAAATCGTTACAAACGCATACATCAGTATATCTTCCGAATTTTGTAAACACAAATCTTCCACCTGAGTGCGCGAAATATTCGGAGAATATTCGTTATATACGATCATCGGGTTAAGCATCGCAAACCGTAATTTCGTTCCGTCAACGCAAACGAGCCACTCAAAAGGAGCGTAATTTTCATTTCGGATAATAACGAATTTTTTATTATCCTCAAATCCCGGAATGCCGTCGTTAAAAGTTATGACATCGTCGGGTGAAAATACCAAATCTTCAAAAGTATATTCCAATTATCAAACTCCGGTTATTGTTTTCATGTATAAAATCTTTTTTGCCATGTATAATATGCAAGAATTTTTTTCAATCTGTTTTTTAAGGATTTAGGTTTATCAGTTTATTCGTATTAAAGTCTAATTTTCGGTAGTAACAGTTTCTCGCTTCTCCTCTTTTGTTTTTTGTATGGCAAATATTTTCTTTCGTAGGACGGACTTTATACACGAGCGAATTTTGTTCACAATTTACAAAGATTTCCAATAATTCAAATTTTGCTCCGGAAGCCGCTCCCTTTACCCAAATTTCGTTTCGCGAAGTACTGAAAAAAGTCGCAATTTTGGTTTTAACGGACAATTCCAACGCCTCTTTATTGATATAGGCTATCAAAATTATTTCATTTGTATCGGCGTTTTGAACCGCGACGGGAATGACTCCGATTTTTTTTTCGCAGATTTCCGAAAGTTTGTCAAAATCCAATTTTAACTCGCTTGTTTCTTCTATTTCTTTACTCATTATTCCATTCCGTTAGTAACATACTTATAACTTGACGCTATCCAATCCAAGTTTCTTTTTCACTTCAGAAAGCGTAATACCCTGTTCAAGAAGTTCAAGAAGTTTTCGTCTTTCTTCCTGTCTGCCTTCCTGCCTGCCCTCTTCTTTCTGAACCCGCAGAGCGTCATCCCAATTCCATTCCGTTAATAACATACTCATAACTTCTCCTCCGTTATTCTCCAAAAATCTCTTTAATACGTTTCGCTTTACGCAGTCGCTAGCCGCTTCGCGTATCGCGTCTTCTCTACCCATCCTCTTCTCATATTCCCGTTAAGACTTCGTTCATATAAAACTATTCCTTTATTTGCAATTGTCCGCTCTATTGTCGGCATTTTACTATGTGTTTCAAATTTATTTTTATAGTTAGCAAGAATATCTACTGAGGTTTTAATAGGTTGTTTATCTAATGTTTTGTAAATATCTCCCATAACGACAAATGGATTTTCATCTTTGTCGTTCAAAACGATATAAAAGTCATAATCGCTGTCTTTTTTTGGATTCCCGTAAGCATAAGAACCAAACAAAATAATTTTCTCGCAATCTTTGACGGTTCCAAGAATTTTATCTTTAATATCAAGAATTTCATCGCTTATTTCCATATTTCTCCTGATTTTAAAGTATTACATATGAAATATACTATTTGTCCGTTTCATAAAACACAAGCGGAATACAAAGAGATTTGCATTCCGCTTGTGTTTTGAACCGTTAGAAATTTTCTAATAGGTTACTAATGATGGACTGTTACAGGCAAATACTCCGAACAGACAATCTATTACGGAATAATCTAACAAAACAAACTTTTTTTGTTTCCTATCAAAAACATAATATTATTTTACATATACCAAATAACGATGGATTGTTGGAATATTCAACTTTTCATTTGTGTTCTTTATGTCTTTTTATTGAATAAATAGGGTTGAACTTTCTAATCGGTTGTTCTGCCTATTAAACACCTATTTATTCAACACAGGTGAAATTCATCGTTATTTGGTAAAACTATGATTATGGGTGGGACAGCCTTTCTAAGTTTTACCGCTGCCTTCTTTTCCATAATTCATAAGTTATTAACTTTTGTATGCACTATTGGAGGTTTTTATGGAAGCGGGAAACAGATTTCTAAAAGTAATGTCGGCGATGGTGATTGCCGCAGTTGTAGCGATGGGACAGGTAGATATAACGGATAAGTTCACCGACCCGAACTTTAAGGCGAAAGTGTATAAGGCAATAAATAAAACCGCTCCCGCTCCGATATACGACAGCGATGTGGATACTGTAAAATCGCTTATCCTGGCAAATTCCAGAATATCTTCTTTTGCCGGCATAGAATATTTTACAGGATTGACGACGTTGGATTGCGACTACAATCGACTGACAACACTGGATGTGTCGAAGAATACCGCCCTGACGGAATTGTATTGCTCCAGCAACCAACTGACAACACTGGATGTGTCGAAGAATACCGCCCTGACGGCGTTGGATTGCTCCAGCAACCAACTGACAACACTGGATGTGTCGAAGAATACAGAACTGGGATGGTTGGACTGTTCAAATAATCAATTGACGACATTAGATTTGTCGAAGAATACAGAACTGATATATTTGGACTGTTCAAATAATCAATTGACGACATTAGATTTGTCGAAGATGAATACTAAAAGTTGGTGGTATCTTGATGTAAGGGCAAATTATTTAGAGAACGAAAGTAAAATTCTTGGGTTGAATGAGTTGTCTATGGACGTGTTTTATTTTCATCCGCAAAAAACAAATAATACCAACACAGTAACGTTTAACTCACTCGGCGGTTCGCCGGTAGATCAAGTAACAGGTGTTTTGGGATTTTCAAGGATTAACGAACCTGACGAACCGACAAGAGACGACTATATGTTTGTCGGCTGGTACACAGACACGGAATGGAAAAATTTGTGGAACTTTACAAGTAATATTGTAACACAAGACACTATTCTTTACGCAAAATGGCATTACACATTAGGGGAAGATATAGAAATCTTTGCTGATACGACGACTTATATTTATGACGGCGGCGAGCAAAGAATCGGGACGGTAAGACTTTATTTAAAAGGCGAGAAGAAAATATTGGAAGAAGGCGTCGGTTTTACTGTCGATAAGTATGAAAACAACATAGACGCAGGAAGAAATGCGATCGCAATGATTACCTTAATCGATGAATATGAACACAGCGGCATTACAAAAAAACCGATACAGTTTGAAATACAAAAGTGTACGGTTTCGGTAAGTTGGGAGAACACAACTTTTACTTATAACGGTGAAAGGCAAGTGCCTACTCCGACAAGCGGCAATCCAAAGTTTCCTGCTAAGGTGATAAAAACAGATTACGAAAGCATAAATGCCGGAAGTAATCGTGTGTATGCAGGTTTAGTAGAGCCGAACAATAATATTATCCTTTCAGGCGAACAGCAAGCCTACACTATAAATCCCAAAGAAATTAGAGTGATTTGGGGAGAGGAACGGGAATTTGTTTACAATAAGATGATACAACATCCTGCTTGGAGTTTAGAGTCTGATGAAATTGATAGAAATCATGTTTATATAGCTCCCACATACTCTGTGGTCGGTGAATACACAGAGGTAAACGGTCTTGCACCTGTTGTTCAGATAGTACCGGAACACAATAGCAATATTTACCACAATAATTATACTCTTGTCAACACCAGAGTTGATTACAAAATACTTCCCAAATCTCTGACCGCACGCCTGAAAGGTACGGTGAACAATAAACTTAGCCTGAGTTACAAATATGAGACGGAAGCGGAGTTGGAGGAACATCTTAGCGGCATGGTAGAATATGTAGGCTTTGCAAGCGACTCTACAGGAACCGATAGCGAGAACGACCTGCGTGAGAA
>JAIRUI010000060.1 GCA_031254455.1 Chitinispirillales bacterium
TTTAGAATCTCCCTAAATTTATGCTCTGAAATTCTTGAACGAATTATATATTTGTTTTCCATTGTCCCTCCTAGTATTACAACAAAATAATTTTTGTTTAACTAGGATTGAACCTTTTAAAAATTTATAATAAATATAAAAATCAAAAGTTTGCAATGAAATGTGAAATTCATTTAAGGTATAATAATCAAATTTTGAGTAATAGAGGAGGCAGTGCGCCCAATAAACCAAAACTCAAGAAATCAAATATTACTATGTGTCCATTGCCGTTTTTACAATTAATAATAAGGGCTGACTGCGGAATCAGTTTATGTTGCAATGACGCATTAGGAAAAATGACGCTGGGTAATATTAAAGAACAATCCATTGAAGAAATTTGGACAGATAAGAGACGAGAAGAAATTTTAACATTAATGAGATTTCATAGACGAAAAGATATAGAACTTTGTAAAGGATGTGATATCCATTGTTCGGGAAAACATTTGAATTATATCGTTGCACATCCGACAGGAATCTTAAAATCCTAGAATTCTACTTCCTTTTTTGAGCTGTACGACAACCGCCTTATAAGTCCTAATAAAATATTTTAGCCATTATTTAAAATTCTTCGCCTTTAATTCAAATAAAATTGTATTTTATCAGCGATTCTTTATTATAAATTAAAACGAGGAATTTTCATTGAAAAAATTACTTTTATTCGCCTTATTATGTTTTATGCTTCTGCCTGCGCAAGAAAATAATTTATCGCAAACAGACACGCTTTATTTTGAAGATACCGCCGAAGAAGAAATTCCGTTTAATTCAATTATGCCGGATATATCAGGGAAAAAGGGTTTATTATTTATTGCGAATACAGATTCTGTCGAAATCCTTTTAGACAGTATAATTCTTGGATTTACGCCATTTGTTTTGGACACTCTGCAAGACGGCGTATATTCGTTTTTAGCAAGAAAAAAAGGATTTTATCAAAAAAGAATCACTTCAAATTACTCATCCGACACGCTTTCAACTATAAATATAGAATTGCGGGAACCATCGTCGATTTCATTTATTACAGAACCAAATTCGGCTTCAATTCTGATAAACCGTAAAAAAGTCGGCGTTTCACCGTTTACAGCGCACAATCTAAAACCGGAAGAGTATAATTTTATGATATTAAAAGACGGTTACGAACTGTTTGACACTACCATAAATTTGCAATCTGGACAAAAAGATACACTTTATACAAATCTCGTACCGGAAAGTACGACTTCGCAAAAAAGCGCTATTTCACAAAATCCAAAAACAAAAGGATCAAATTTAGCAAAATCAAAATCAGAAAAAGAAGATATTGTTGAAACAGAAGAGACTGAGAAAAAAAAGAAAAAAATTGATAAAATCGGGATAATTGTATTTTTGTCCGTTATGGTTCTTCTAATGGGAATGCAAGAATATAACAGACAGTGAGGATTTAATGAATTTAAAACCGTCTATTATAATAGCGTTTTCGTTTTCGTACACGTTGTTTGCTATTAGCGAAAGCGTAAGCATATCCGGTGGTTCGTTCAATATGGGAAGCGAACATGGCAGTAGCGATGAAACACCGATTCATTCGGTTACACTCAGCGACTACAAAATTGATAAACGACAAGTAAGCAATAAAGATTATAACGAATGCGTCACCGCTGGAAAATGTTCTAAACCTCACTATAAAGACGGTTTGTGTTTCTTGTGGACAAATCAGGGACTTTCCAAAATTAATCCGCACGAAGAACTCCTTGCAGAAGATAATCCGGTAGTTTGTGTTTCTTGGAAGCAAGCGGTCGAATACTGCAAATTCCGCTCCGGACGTCTCCCGACAGAAGCCGAATGGGAATATGCGGCGACTAACGGCGGAAAAACAATCTATTCATGGGGAAACGAGAAACCGACTCACAGCAACGCCCGCTTTAGAAGCAGAAATTCAACCTCCGTTTACACAAACAGTCCGACAGGTGAATACAAACTAACAGATATGAACGGAAATGTCTGGGAATGGATCAATGACAAGTACGAGCAGAATTATTACACATATTCTCCACAAAAAGACCCGAAAGGCGCGACGGTCGGACGTTTTAACGTAATCCGCGGCGGCGGATGGTATAGCGATGAAAATTCACTGCGCAGTACAAACCGGCACTGGTTTTCTCCGGAAGCCGCAGAAATAAGCATTGGTATCAGATGTGCAAAATAATTAAAAGCCTATAATTTTTTCCCAAAAAGAAAACCACACATTAAAAATCGGAGAAAGAATTTTTGACAAAATCGGATATTGAATTATGCGTTCCAGAATAATTATTCCAAATAAAATTTGTGGAGCAAATCTTGTAATTTTAACATAACTTTCCGCCTGTTTCTGTGTCAGAACACCTACTGCCACACGAAAACCGTCAAGCGGATAAATAGGAATTAAATTAAAAACAGCAAGTCCCAAATTAATTCTAACTGTCATATAAAACGCATATTGTAAAACGTCAGAAATAACGATTGCTGAAACAAGCATATTTGCGGTATAAGCGATTATCAGTGCAAAAACGATATTTGAAAGCGGTCCTGCAAAAGCAACCCAAACCATATCTCTTTTGGGATTTCTCAGTTGTGAAACATCTACCGGAACCGGTTTTGCCCAACCAAACGGCATATTAAACGCAATCAACGAAAACAAAAATACGGCCGTTCCCATAAAATCCAAATGCGAAAGCGGATTAAACGATAAACGTCCGGCATTTTTAGCCGTCATATCGCCCAAACGATAGGCTGCGTATCCGTGCGCTATTTCATGGACAGTAAGCGAAAGAGAAATTATTATAATGAAAATAACTGCAATTTGCGGATTCATAACCACCTATTCTACCTATAAAACTTATATTACATTTTACTTATTTTCTGCAAATAAAAATCGGATTTTCTTATACCTTATACGTAAAGAATTGGCAATAATGCATACAAAACTGATTATCATAGCCAAACTCACAATCGCCGGAGACAATATACCTAAAAGTACAAATGGGACTTCAACGATATTAAAAACACAAGATAAAATTATGTTTTGATTTATTATGCGTACTGTGCCGCGAGAAACCTCTATAGCGCGATACACATTCAGTAAATCGTCATTTTTAATAATAACATCTGAAATATCCGCCAAAGCATTTGTTTTGCCGCACATAGAAATTCCGACATGCGCTTTCGACAAAATAATTGCGTTATTTAATCCGCTGCCAACCATTGCAATTTTTTTATCTTGCTCTATTATACTTTCAATGCTTTCACATTTTTCTTCACGACTATGTTCGACTATAATCTTATCCGACGAGATTCCTAATAAATTTGAAATTCTTACCGCAGAATTATAGCCGCCTTGCGTCATAACTCGAATTGAAACATCCGCTTTACGAAGTTCGTCCGCCGCCGCAAATACCGTTTCGCGAATTATTTCGACAAGAGAAATCACCGCTATAACTTTACCGTCCTTCAGAACAATATTCAAAATTTCTCCGTCAAGTTCACATTGATTACATAAACCTGCTACTATGTCAAGTTTACCGTTCTGATTTAACGAATAATCATAATTGCCGATAGAATAAACTTCTGCGCCGATTTTGCATTTTACTCCGCCAAAGCTAAGTTCCACTCCGACGCAATCAAGCGTTTTAGCTCCCTTGCTTTTACAATATTGAGTTATTATTTTTGCTATAGAATGACTCGAATTGCTTGATACCGAATACAAAATATCGTAAAGTTTTTCAATACTGCAATCGGGATCCAAACTCTTTACGTCAACAACAGAAAGTTCCCCGGAAGTTATTACGTCATTTTTCTCTAAAATCAAGAAATTTATTCTTTTGAGGATTTCCATTGCCTCGTCAACTTTAAAAAATATCCCATATCTTGCACAAATCGCTTTCGCAGAATTTATCGCAGCAACTTTTGCAAGCCACAACGAGCATGGACAAAGCGTCAATAAAACGCTCATACCGGTTGTAAAAATATCAATTGGATTTTTCTGATAAACAATATTGACAATAGCGATCACGATCACTATTGTCAATCCGGTAACAATAAATACTTTTGATAATTTCTCGTTGATACTATCTATGTTATCTTTATCAATCTTGGCGCACTTGGCTTTGTTGACAGTTTTTGAAAATTTGGTATCTTCACCGATTGCACAAACCGAAATCGTTATAGAATTCACAATATTTATTGTTCCCGCATAAACGACGTCGCCGACTTTTTTGGGTATTGGAATACACGCGCCTGTAAATATGCTTTCATCTACCAATGTTTCCCCTGAAATTATAATTCCGTCAACGGCAATTTGTTCGCCGCATTTAACAATCAAAATATTGTCTTTTTCAATATTATCTACACTAAATAATTCTTCTTCGCCGTCATAACGGATTTTAGTTACGATATTTGTTAAACATTTATTAATAACACACGGTTCTTTCATAACTTTTAACTTAGCAAAAACATCCAAAAATCTTGTAAAATGGACAACGATCAAAATTATAACCGAAACATCAAAATATAAAAAACGAGTATCTTTTTCTAAAAAACCGTAATATACACTCAAAAAATACGCACTAAAACTCCCAAGTGACGCTAAGGTATAAATCGAATATGTATTTTTTAACGCCATAACAATACTTTTTGTTCCTAAAAGCAACATTATCGGTGTCACAAAAATAAGTTGAATTACCGGTTTTGTTAAAAAATCCACCAAAGGAGAATTAATGTTAAACCAACCTAAAAACATTGTAGTAAAAAGCGGAAACGCCAAAATTAAACATAGAAGTAAATTGCGTTTTAACGAATTGTATTCAAATTCACGATACTGTTTTACAGCGGTTTCAGTATTTTCGTTAAGCAATTCAAAATGATACCCGTGACTTTGCGCAGTATCTATTATATTCTCGATCTTCGTTTCCGACGTATTAAAATTAACGTATGCTTTTTCAATGAAAGGATTTACGTTTACGGCAATAACACCTTTATTGGTAAGCAAAATTTTTTTTAGACGATCGACATCGGCAACGCCGCATAATCCGAGCGCTGCAAATATCTCTATTCGTTGTTTATTTTTATTCTCAAATATCACGAAAATCTTCCGGTCCATTCGTTTTTCTTGACGATAGCATCCGGTAAAAAATATTCCAGTAAAAACAAAATAAGAGCAATAAATAAAAACAATTGATACTGTTCATTGAATCTCGCCTGTTTTGCCGTTCCAAAATCATTTTTTTTCATGTCGCTTATTTCTTTGTAAATTTCCTGCAAATTCAAGTCGATCCCCGCAAAAAAATACTTCCCGTTAGCCGCAATCGCAATTTCTTCAAGTGTTTTGGAGTTTAGGCGCGTAAGAACTATGTTCCCGTTTTTTTCCTTTTTGTAAACAACCGAATTGCCATTCTTTTGTTCTGGAATCGGCGAACCGCTTTCCGAACCTACTCCTACGCAATGTACAATAATCCCGTCTTGTGCAGCCAATTTTGCCGATTTCACGGCGTCGCCTTGATTCTCTTCTCCGTCGGAAATTATTAATAAAACTTTTGAAACGCCGCTTTTTACAAACGATTTTCGCGCCAACTCAATAGCGCCTGATAAATCTGTTCCCTGTGAACTAATCCAATCGGTATTTACAGATTCCAAAAACATTTTCGCCGCACCGTAATCCAAAGTTAGCGGCATTTGCGTAAAGCTCGTTCCGGCAAAAACTATAAGTCCTATCCTGTCGCCTGAAAACATATCAAGCAATTTTGAAATTTCATATTTCGCCCGCGTTATTCGGTTCGGAGCGATGTCTTGCGCAAGCATACTTTTTGAAATATCCAGCGCTATAAAAATATCTATGCCCTTTCGCTCAACCATTTCTGTTTTCACACCGAAACGTGGACGGGCGAGCGCAAAAATCAAAAGCGAGAACGCAAAAATGAAAATCGTCGCTTTAAGCGGACGAAAATTAAAATATTCTTTCGGAAATAATCTATAGACGACCTCTGTTTCGCCGAATTTTCTATAAAAATTACTTCGCATTGCAGAAAACAAAATATACAGCAAAATAAAAAACGGAATTAGCGAATACGCCCATAAAAAATCGGGAGAACCAAAACACATTATCCAATCCTCCTGAAACGTGTTTGTCGTAAGATAAATTCAAGACACAACAAAATAAAACCGCAAATAAGATACGGATAAAATTTCTCGTTCCAATCGGTAAATACCTTGCTTTCGACCGAACTTTTCTCCATACTGTCGATATCCTCGTAAATTTTTTGCAATTCGCTCGTGTTTTGCGCCCTAAAAAATTTTCCTCCGGTTTCCTGGGATATTTTTTTGAGAGTCTCCTCGTCCAAATCCGATTCCGTCATCCGAATTTCCGTCGAAATTTTACCGGTGAAAGGATTTTGCACTTTGACAGGAAACGGCACTTCTCCGCGCTTTCCGATTCCTATGGAATAAATTTTAATCCCCAATTGTGCGCACGCTTTTGCCGCAGCGACAGGCGAAACATCGCCGCGGTTATTCGCACCGTCGGTAAGTAAAATCATAACTTTACTTTTCCCTTTGCTTTCTTTCAAGCGATTTGCCGCCGTCGCTATTGCCGTACCTATTGCCGTACCTTGGTCGTCAAGTAAATCAAACGAAACTTCGCCCACAAATTGTCGAAGCAAATCGTAATCTAAAGTGAGCGGGCATTTTGTGTACGCTCTCCCCGCAAAAACTACAAGCCCTATTCTATCGCTGCTGCGTTTGTCGATAAAATCCACGAGGCATTTCTTGGCGACTTCTAATCGATTTGCCGGTTTAAAATCCAGCGCTTCCATACTACCGGAAATATCCAAAGCAACCATAATATCGACGCCGTGAGTCGTTATTTCTTCAAACGAGGTTCCCTGCTGCGGTCTTGCAAGCGCGACTACCAAAAGTGAAAACCCGATTACTTTCAAAACTATGAGAATATGCCGTGCAAAAACCGCAAAACTCGGCTTTATTGATTTGAGCGCGGAAAGATCGGAATAACGAACCGCAGTTTTACTCGTTTTTTCTCTGTAAATATAGTAAGCGATCATCGGAATTACTAAAATCAGTAAATAAAATGCCTGCGGCGAATGAAACCTCATTCTTTACTTCCTTCAAAATAGCAAATGTTACCGTTTTCTTTTTTTGCCTTCTGCAAATTAGCATCGGCTCGCGATATTATTTCATCCAAAGAATTATCTAATGCGGACGGCTCCGCTTCGGAAGCGATACCTATGCTGACGGTTGTAGATATATCTACTTCAAATCCCGCATGTTTAAATTTGTGATTTTTAACTTCGTAATAAATTTTCTCAGCTATTAGAGTCGCAGAATCTATGTCCGCCGAATACAAAAGCGCGCAACATACATTATACCTGTATCTTCCTATTGAGTCCAAAGGTCTTCTTACATTTTTATGAATAATAGTGACGGTTTGCTTCAAAACATCTTCACAAGCCCAATACCCGTATTTTTTATTAAGTTCCTCAAACGCATCCACTTCTATCATCAAAATCGAAACTGAGACGCTGTCCCTTACCGCTTGTTTCCATGTTATATAACTTACCGTAGAAAATCCGTTCCAACTATATATTCCCAACCAATCTTCAAAGTTTTCACTCTTTTTCATTAATTCGTTTTTGTTGGCTATCAATACATTCAAACGACTGATATTTTCTTCATACACGCTCCTTACCAACTCAAAAACAAAAGCCAAAGCAAAAATAGCCCAATAAACGCCGGAATATTTCAAAAGTTGGTAAGGCGAATAATTCCAGCCGATATCGTCCGTTAAACCCAAAGCCAAAATAATTAAATATTCAAAAATAGAAATGATGAGCCCGAATTTTGAACCGCATAAAAATATGTTCAAAAGCGGTAAAATAACAATCCAAAGCCCTTTGGTTCCGTCTTCTCCGCCATCATAAAACAAATATAAAAATATTGCCGAATAAACAATTATCGGAATAATTGAACCGTTTAAATAAAAACTTTCGCCGCGCAAAAGATTTATAAGCGATATAATAAGTATCGCTACGCAGGAATATTCAAAAAGAACCGAAACAATGCTTCTATCAACCAAATAATTCAGCATTCCCCAAAACGACGTAAATATTATTCCTAAAACTATAGAAATAAATCCGAATGAAATCCTCATTACATCATGCATATCCTTAATTGATAAAATATCGCCGTCTTCCAATTTTTTAGCGGTCACAAACCGAATTATTTTCATAAAAATCTTGTCGTTATACATAACATTTTTTCTCCTTATTCATATTAAATTATATTTTCTACCTATGTCGGATTTTCAATCGGACGAGTTCTATTAACAAATTCTCCGACCACAGCCCGCAATTCTTTCACAATTGCCGCACTTGGAATAAAATCCGCAAATTTAACAGGATCGGTTTCATTTATAAATTTTTCCAAAATAATTTTATCCTCTCTATCCAATTCGCTTTTTCTCAGCCATTGTTTGAACTCAGTTGACGTCGCCTCTTCAATTGAAACATCATATCTGCGCGAAACATATCTTTTCAAAATAATAGAAATAGAAAACACAAAACGCTTAAATTCACCTTTTTCAATCAACTCAAGTTTATCAAGATTTTCTAATTCCGCAACCGCTTCTTCAAAAGGCGGAATATTCAATATTTTACTTTTTTTGTTTTTTCTCAATATATATTTTGCGATAAGAAACGCAAAACATATTGCAAGCGCCGCGATAATAATATACAAAAAAGATAATTTTCCCGCACTCATAGGATCAGGCAAACCGAGCGTTTTAATTTTTTTTAATTGATTCGTATCTAATTTTTCAAATATAGAAGGAACTCTTACGACCCGTATTTCTGTTTTTACGGTATCTCTTGCTCCGTCTGATTTTTCAACCAAAAAAGAAATTTCCGGAATTGTGCAAACAGGAGTTTCGTAAAAAGAGGTTATTATTTCAAAAATTCTTTCATTTTGCGAGAAAATTTCCTTAACATCGTGAAAACGAACTCCTCCAAGCCATTCCGAAGGATTAAGGATAGCGATTGATTTTATGTTTTCTTCCTTAAAATAAACGCTCATCGTGCATGATTCTCCAAGTGCAAGAGAATCTTTAGACAAAGCGATTTTTGGCGTTTGCGCATTCAACATTAAAAACAAAAGATTAAAAACAAAAAAAACTTTTCTCATAAAGAATTACCAAATCGTAAAATTATTTATATACATATTTAAGAAATATAATTTATTCCAATTTACCAAAAATTATTTTTATAAAAATTTTTAATTTTTATTTATAGTATAAAATTTAAGGAGAACTAAATTTATGATACAAAAAAAAGTTGAAAATAAGAGAGTTAACCCGCGGCGCAATCTATATTATTATTTACAAGTAATCGACATAGACGCCGATAATAAATTGGGAAGAATCGCAGATTTAACTACCGGCGGAATGATGCTTATAAGCGACAAACAATTTGAAATAGGTTCTGTCGTAAAAGCAAGAATCATTTTGGATAATAACTTGTTCGATATGCTTTTTAGCGACCTTGACATAACATTTACAACACAATGGAGTAAACCGGACGCAAAACCTGGACATTTCGCAAACGGTCTGAAATTTGTTGACTTAAACGATAAAGATTTAAGAACGATAGAGCAAATAATACAAAAAATCGGATTTAATGGATAATAAACGTTAAATTAAACGAAAGTATAAAATATATGGAACCATCGCAAAAAAAATTATCCGCATCGCTAAACGACTTTGCATCGGTTTTAGTGGAAGAAGAGTTAGAGCCGATTCGTTTGGATATAATACGTATCGAAAACGATTTGAAAGACACTATAGAGGAAATTCAAAAAAGTATTCCTAAAAAACCTTTGCAAGACGGCAATGTTTCAGGTTCTTACAGGCATGAAATAATTGAAGAGGTAAACGATATTATTAAAGAAATGCACGAAGAAATTAAAAACAATATAGAACAAATAAAATTGTCGATAATCGAAGAAGTTAATAAAAAAGTACTTCCGCTTGAAAACGCTATACTGGAATTAACGAAAAATGCCGATAAAAATCCACATACGGTAAAAGAAAACGAATCCTTGTCAAACGATAAAAATTTTGATTCGCTAAAATCCTCAATCGATGTTTTATCTTCAAAAGTATCAAAAATATTAGAAACGGAATTTGAACGAAAAAACGAAAAAATTTCGAATTCAAAAAATCAAACTACAAAAGAGCATGCAAAAATCACAACACTCCTTTTTCTTTCATAAACGTTTTTTGAATCTGATGGGGGTTATTTTCTATACGTTGAATACTATATTAAAGTGAAAATTTTAAAGAAGTAAAATTCATAAATAAAATTGCGGGAAAACTGCTAAATATAAAAAATTCAAACATTTTTCAAAATGATATACTATATTTATATTAAAAAAAGAGTCAAAAGGCAATATTAAAATCAGATTTTGTGGAGGTATATGACAGCAAGAGAAATATATGATATGTTATTGCATGAAGTTCTCGTCAGCATTGATTCCTCTCCCCCGAGAATTGCAGGAGAAATAACGATGTTGTATGATAAAGTGGCGGATTTTAGAGTCACCATACATATTTCCACTGATAAATTTGTAGAAACCATTAATGCAATAGAAGTAAGGGAACACAGACATCCAATAAAGGCTTTATCAGTTCATCCTGATTTACCTCAAGAGGCGGAAAACGGGTTTAATGGTCAAGTGATAGAAGTTATTTATGAAGTAAAAGTAGCGGCACCGGAACAAAACAGTATTGAGAAATTTGAATATTCTTTAAATAAGGAGAAAGAAAATGGCTAATAAGTTGGATGAGTTTGTACAAGTTGAGTATAAACGTTCTATTAATAATTTTGCGGACGCTGTATTTGACACTGTGGCGATTTATGGTGGAGATGGGATTTGGAGAGGAGATGAAAATCCAAATAATTCTACAGGATCTCCAAAAGAACCGTTGGTTATTACAAGTGTTTCTCAAGCGTTATCTTTAAATATTACAAAACCGACAATTGACATTATAAGCAGAGTGTTGCAATACGCACCTAAATGTGTATTGCTGGGAGATAATCCGTCAAATACAACGGGAGCTTCCAATTATTATCTGAATTTAATTATTTCAGACAATGTAGTCCCGACTAATTTTAAAATGTCAGAAGCAGATGAAGAAGGTAATTTTAACTATAATTTCTTTGTAATTTCTAAGAAAAAAGATGGAGTCGATACAACAATTACAAAATGGGAGAAATTTAGTAATAGTCAATTATTGCCGGGTGAAGGATTATCACATTTAGCAGTAGCGTATTATAAAGAAGAATGGGGCGCCGATAAGGAATATGACGAGGCATTTATAGCAGCGTCGGTAGCAGGAGTGATAGCTGGAAATGTTTTAAAAGGCTTTACAACATATCTTCGACCTATTCGTTCTCTGCCTTTGGGAGAATTGCGACAAAATGGGAATGCTATGGGAAATCAGGATTATGCTATAGGGGCGGTTCGCCTCGGTAAAAATTACTTTGTTGAAGGCTCAAAAACAGTAAAAGTAGAAGGAACTGATGTAAAACCAGATGAATACATAGACAGAGTAGTTTTGGCAGACCAATTACAAGCTAGATTGCAAGAGGCTATTTTACGGGTATTGGCTGCCAATACGGTTCCTTATACGGCAGAAGGCGCAGAAATGTTGTTTTCGGCGGGTATGGCTTGTCTGTCAAACTATGTTTCAACAAATGTTATTACGGATTTGGAGGGCGAGTCGGGCTATGAAAATGTGACGACAGAGGATATCGAATCTAGAATATATGGGCATTTGGTCTATAGATTTAGATTTGCGGGGGCGATAGAAGCAGTTAAAATAGTTTTGGAGGTATAATATGATTTATTCGGCGCAAGGTAATCGCGTATTGGTTATGTATAATGACCATAGAATAGACGGTTTTTCTAAAGAAGGAGATGCCGTTACAATAGAACCGTTGTCAGATCCTATAACAACGAAAGAATTAGTGGGAGGACATGTTTTACGTGTTTCCGCAGGTTCAAGCTTATCATACAGGGTAACTATAAAACTGGCAAAAGGAGTGCCGTCGGATAGGGCTTTACGAGACGAATTTAAAAGAGAATTGTCGGAAGTCGGAGGTTTATTCCCGGAAAAACAATTAACTATTACGGATTTATCCAGCGGTTTTAGATTTTCTGCAGGTACGGCTTATATAGAAAAAGGCGGAAATTTCTCATCGGATTTAAATTCGGACGTGGAATGGGTATTTGTTTGCGCTGGTGTCGAATTATGAAAACAATAAAACTTAGTTCCGGCACAGAAGTGTATTTATTAAAGGCAAAACTTTCGGAGGTCATGAAAGCCGTAGTGAAGATGTCAGATGAAGGCGCTGATCAAATAAGTCCGATAATTGATATTCTGAAAACATCTTTGTACTATTCTTCTACAAAAGAATTGGCAGATCCGGATTTGGTTTGTTCAACGCTTGAAGAAATGGCTATGTTAATAGAAGCGACTATTGAAATGAATTTTCCGAAAGAAGCGACAGTGGGGGAGTAGAAGCGTTCTCTTTACTTGCAGCATTCAACTTGTTATCGGATGCGGAGAAAGAGAACATGACTATCACTTTAAGAGCTAAGGTAGCATTAAGTTTAGCGAGAATGTTTTATGGCAACAAATGATGCATTTGGCAAAAGTCATGGTTAATAAAGCAGAGCAAAGAAGAGTATTTATGCTAACTTAAGGAGAAAAATATGACATTATATACACTAAATTTTAGACAGGGTTTATCGGATTTTGAAGGCAAAACAGTTTATACATCTTTCCCTTTGTCTGGCTCATACGAAGTAGTGTTATTTCCCATAGAATCGGATAGAGGACATGA